>DATJFH010000392.1:0-2117 GCA_035495815.1 Bryobacteraceae bacterium | reverse complement strand
CACCGGATCCTGGCCTGGAAAAACGCGGCGACCTTCACCAACGGCAAACCGGCCGACCTGGTGATCGGGCAGAAAGATTTCTATTCCACCGCGGCCAACGGTCCGGGCACCGCGGCCACCACCGGGCTCAACAGCCCGAGCGGCCTGGCGGTTCTGAACGGCGATCTCTATGTCGCCGATACCGGCAACAACCGGATCCTGCGGTTCCGTGCTCCGTTCAACGTGCCCGCCGGGCAGCAGGCGTTTCCGGACCTCTGCCTCGGACAGCCGAACTTCGGCAGCGCGGTAGCCAACGCGCCCACGGGTCTCATCAGCGAGAAGGGCCTCTCCCAGCCCTCGCAGATCCGCTTCGATCGGGCCGGCAATTTGTGGGTCGCCGATGGCGCCAACAACCGCGTGCTGCGCTACGACGCGGCCGATATATCCAGGAACACGTCGCCCTTCGGAATCGTCGCCAAGTTGGAAATCGGCCAGCTGGATTTCATCAGCAAGCAGCCCGGGCTGCCCAATACCGACGATGCCCGCCGCATCACCAACCAGCTTTCGTCTCCCACGGCGATCAATTTCGATACGGCCGGACGCCTGTACGTCGGCGACGCCAATTCGAACTTCAGCCGCGTATTGGTTTTCCAGCCGCCGTTCAGCACCGGCATGGCGGCCGCGCGCATCATGGGCGTCACTCCGGTCCCGGCGCAGGGCGCGCCCGCACCTCCGGATTCGCAAATTTACGCGGTGACCATGTCCCTGCCCACCGACATTTTCTTCCTTCCGGGCACGCAGGGCATGGGTGTGGTGGACGCCGGATTCAGCCGCATTCTGCTCTTCGATCCTTACGATAGCTGGCCCGACGTTTCGACCGCGTTCTCGCCTTCCGCCAAGACCGTGGTCGGCCACGCCAGCGGCCTCACGGGCATCAATTCGCGCGATCAGAAGAGCCTTGTCGCCAACGACGGCAATGCGCTCGGCGCTCTCTCTTCCGCCGGCACATTCTTTCTTCCGCAGGCGGCCGTCTTTCTCAACAACGAGCTCTTCGTCGCCGACACGTTCAACAATCGCGTGATCGTGCTGCCCTACCAGGGCGGAACATTCCAGCCCGCCTACCGCCTGCTCGGGCAGGACCGCTACGATAGCAACGCGCCCAATCTGATCGAAGGCAAGGAATTCGATTTCATCGGACGCGTCGGCAACCAGGTCCAGGTGGATGCCGGACTGGCGGTCGATTCCACCGGCGACACGCCGCACCTCTACGTTTCCGATCCCTACAACAATCGCGTTCTCGGCTACAGAGACATTCGCAGCCTGAAAGCGGGCGACGCCGCCACCATCGTCATCGGCCAGCCCGATTTTTCCACCAACATCTGCAATTACCCCAGCGGAGATCTTGCTCAGCCCCTGCAGAACAATCTCTGCCGGCCGCTCGGGCTCCTGGTCGATTCCGCCGGCAATCTCTACGTAGCGGATTCGCGCAACGGCCGCGTGCTGCGTTTTCCGCAGCCGTTCGCGCACGGAGCCAACCAGGTTGCCGACCTGGTGCTGGGACAGCCGAGTTACTTCGTCAAGATTCCCGATGCCACCGCCAGCACCATGGGGCTTCCCTATGGGCTGGCCTTCAGCAATAACGGCCTGCTCGTGTCGGACCAGTTATTCAACCGCGTCCTCTTCTTTCCGTTTACCAACGGCGGGTTCACGTCCGCCGATAATGGCAAGCCGGCCACCAAGGTCCTGGGCCAGCGCCTGTTCACCGATTTCGCCGCCGGCGGATCGGACACGGCCATGAACAATCCCAAGCACATCTCCATGGATACCGATGCGCGCCTCTACGTGGTCGATGCCGGCAATGGCCGTGTGCTGATTTTCGATTCCACCGACCGGCTGCCCGCCGGCGAGGCCCATGCATCCGTCATCGTTCCCGGCCCCTCCGGCAATATCAGCGGCGTCTTCGTCAATCAGGTTACGGGCGAATTCTGGGTGGCGGATCTCGGGGGCTCCCGCCTCGTCAAATATCCCAAGTTCGATACGCTCCAGTTCAACCCGTCGCCGACTTCCACCTCGATCCAATCGCGCGGCCCCCTCGCCGTCGTGCAGGATCAATACGGCGATCTGGTCGTGGCCGAAGG
>DATJFH010000391.1:0-13481 GCA_035495815.1 Bryobacteraceae bacterium | reverse complement strand
ATTTTCTCGTCGGATGGAAAGCGCACCGAGAAGGTGGTCCGCGCCCCCGTTTCGACCCTGCACCTGCTGCTCGACCCCGGCGATGAACAGGATCTCCGCAATGTGCAGCCCTTCGTGCTCACTACCGACCAGATCCCCGAGTACGATATCCGCTACCTGGGCCGCCAGAAAGTGGACGAGATCCCCTGCTACCAGTTCGCCGTCAAGCCGAAAAAGCTGGAGAAGGGCAAGCGCTATTTCGAAGGCGAAATCTGGGTCGACGACCGCGATCTGCAGATCGTGAAGACCTTCGGCAAAGGCGTCGGACAGCTCAAGAAGGGCGCCGACAACCAGTACCCCCGTTTTGAAACCTACCGCCAGCAGATCGACGGCAAGTACTGGTTCCCGACCTATACGCGCGCCGACGACACGCTGCACTTCAAGGACATGAACCAGCGCATTCGCATGACGGTCAAATACGAAGATTACAAGCAGTTCAAGGCTCAATCCACCGTCACCTTCGGCGAAGAGATCAAGGACCAGGCGCCGAAACCCCCGGAGAAGAAGTAGCTTCTGCTACGATCAGGGGAATGGCCACAACCAAGGTAACGACCCTGAACAACGGACCTCTGCGGATCGAAGGCGACTTCTCCATCTGCGACGCGCTGGGAAAAGAGTATGGACTCGCCGGGCGGACAGTGATTTCATTGTGCCGCTGCGGCCACTCTCAGAACAAGCCGTTTTGTGACGGATCGCACGGCAGGACTGGATTCCAGTCTCAAGTGGAGGCCAGGGAGCTGCCTCCGCCGAAGCCGAAGCTGTAATCCGGCGCGCCGTCCGCCGCGCGAACTTCACTCGGTGATATCGATCTTCGGCCCCGTCTGGGGACCGATCGCTTCGAGCCGCGCCACCACGCTCCTGGCCAGCTCCCGGAACGCTTCCGCCCGTGGATCCTGACCGTCACGCGCGGCCACCGGTTTGCCCGTGTCCCCGCCGATCCGCACCTCCGGATCCAGCGCGATCTCGCCCAGGAAATTCACGCCCATGCTTTCCGCCGTGCGCTTCCCGGCGCCCGACCCGAACACGTCCAGCTTCTGACTGGTGCCCGGAATGATCAGGTAGCTCATGTTCTCCACGATGCCCAGGATCTCCACCCGCACCTGCGAGAACATGTGAACCGCCTTCCGCGCGTCTTCGAGGGACACCGCCGAGGGCGTAGTCACCACGATCGCGCCGGTGATGGGCGCCGTCTGGATCAAGGTCAGCTGCACGTCTCCGGTGCCCGGCGGCAGATCGATCACCAGGTAGTCCAGCTCGCCCCAATCGACGCCGCGCAGGAATTGCTGGATCACCGAGTGCAGCATCGGCCCGCGCCAGACCAGCGGCTTGTCGCCGGGATTGAGGAATCCCATCGACATCAGCTTCACCCCGAAATTCTGGAGCGGCTGGATGCGGTCGCCGAGCGCCATCGGAGTCTGATTGATGCCCATCATCAGCGGGACATTCGGCCCGTAGACATCCGCGTCGAGCAGCCCCGTTTTAGATCCGAGCCTGGAGAGCGCGATCGCCAGATTGACGGCGACCGTGGTTTTCCCGACCCCTCCCTTGCCGGACCCCACCGCGATCAGGTTGCGCACGCCGGGAATCGGCAACTTGGGAGCTTGACCGGGCTGATTGGGACTCATTCAGTCCATGGTAACATCCGGCCCCTCGCCGCCTGCTTTCGGAGTCTACCGTCCCGTTCGGCCGCTGCGAATCAGCCAATGCCGGAACATGGCCGTAAAATCCAGCGCTTCCTTCTCCGTCGAAAGCTGCTCCACGCTGTATTTCATCTTCCGGCTCCAGTTGGGATACTGCCAGGTCGTGCCCGGCAGATTCTGCTGAGCGGTTTCCTTGGTGAGATCCTCCTGGTTGACCAGCATCAGCTTGGACGGTGTCGACGCGAGAAAGCCGATGATGGCATTGTGCAGCTCGCCGGTCAGTTCCAGCACGTCGACCGCATTGGCCGGAAAATGCGGAGGCAACAGGCCGAGCCGCGTCAACAGCTCCAGCATCATCTGCTTGTCCCGAGCCCGTCCCGCGACCTGTTCCCGGTAGCCGTTCTCATCCATCAGCCCCAGCCGGTAGCGCTCCTCGATGTCCGCGTTGATCCAGAATCCCGCCAGCGTCGGCAGGTCATGCGTGGTAGTGGAAACCAAAGCCGATTCCGGATACTCGTCGAACGCCCGGAAGGCCCCGCTCTCCCGCCGCTCGAAGTAAAACAGGCGGTAGCTCAGCACGCCGAATCTGGCCAGCGTTTCCCGAACCCTCGGCTCCACCGTCCCCAGATCCTCGCCGACCACGATCACTTGGCTCCGCACGCTCTCCAGCGCCAGAATCCGGATCAGATCCTCGTGCCGGTCGCGCACATAGGCGCCCTGGGTGGCGTCGGCCCCGTCCGGAATCCAGTAGAGCCGGAAAAAGCGCATCACGTGGTCGATACGCAGCGCCCCGCCGTGCCGGCAGTTGTTGCGTATCGCGTCGGTGAACAGCCGGTAGCCGGTCTCCCAGTGGTGATCGGAGTTGGGGGGAGGGAAGGCCCAGTCCTGCCCCTTGGGTGCGAATCCGTCCGGTGGCGAGCCCACACGGCAGCCGGAAACGAAAAACCGCCTGTGCGCCCATAAATCCGAGCCGCAGCGGTCCGTCGCCAGCGCCAGGTCGTGGTAAAGACCGATCGGCAGCTTGCCGCGCGCTTTTGCCTGCGCCTCGGCCAGCTGACGGTCCGTCTGCCACTGCGCGTATTTATAAAACAAAACCGCTCGCCAGTGTTTTTGGCGAAAACGCGCCGTCGCCGCCGAGTCGGGATCCTGGTAGGCCGAGGGCCAATCCGGCCAGATCCAGATATCCGGGTTGCGCCGGTGCAGGTGCTCGTCCAGGGCGCAATAGGTGGCGAACCGGTCCAGCAGATCCCCCTCGCGCCCCATGTACGCCTGAAAATCGGCCGGAATCGCCTTGCCCGCACGGCCGTAGCCGGCGTCGGCGAACGCCAGCTTCAGGAACCGCAGCTTCAGCGCGTGGACCTCTTCGTACTGCACCGCCTCCGCAGCCCGCAGCTCCGCCAGTTTCTCTTGCGACTCAGGCCACAGCCGCTGCGCCCGCGGCGAATTCCGGAAATCCTCGATCGATTCCAGGTCCAGATAAATGAAATTCTGATAAAAAACCGAATTCGGCAGATAAGGACTGGTGTTGAACGGCCGGCGATTGTGGATCGCGTGCAGCGGGTTCAAGCCCACGAACCCCGCCCCGGTCTCGGCGGCTGCCCAGTCCACCACCCGGTGCAGATCCCGGAAATCCCCGCAGCCCCAGTTGTTCTCCGACCGCACGCCGTACAGGCTGACGGCCACTCCGGCCGTCCGCAAGTCCTCCGGGAGCCACGCCCGGTCCGGCGCCACGATCAACCGCATCGATCCCGCCCGCCCCCCGCCGATGCTCACCGTGACGTCGTAATACCCCAGCGGAAGCTCCGCCGGAAGCGGCACGTATTTTCGTGAATAGACGACGCCGTCGAACTCCGCTGAACCCGCTCTTTCCAGATCCGCCTGCGAAACCCGGTACCGGTCCGTCGAACCGTCTTCGCGAAGGATCGATACTTCGACCGGCAGGCCCCCTTCCTCTTCCGGCGAATGCACCGGAAAACGGCGCGGGCGCTCCGTCTCGCTCAGTACCAGGCAGGGAGGCGCCGCGGACGTCCATTCCCGCCGCCGCCGGCCGTCGATCGCAGCTTCGATCTGGTCCTGAGTGTCGACCCCCACACCCATCGCCCGCAGGATGGCCTGCTTCGTCGCGGCGGAGGTGACGTGCAGGTGGCCCCAAATATCGAAAAACTGCGGCTCGATCCCCCACAGTTCCGCGGCTTCGTCCAGCGCCTCACGATAGGTACGCGAACTCAATTTCTGAGTTTAACCCGGATGCCGCATGGAGCGGGATCAATCTTTTTTCTGGATCGAATTAGGGTCCAGGCAGATCGCCTTTCGGTGCTTTCCCCCGGCGGCCGAATAGGTCCTCTCTCCATCGAAAGGGACCAGAGTCGGTTAATTCTCTGGCCGAGAGCTAAGGTGACATCCTCCTCTGTCGCTGCGGTCGGCTAATGGCAGGCCTTGTTATCAATGTCTTACGGGGAACAGGCTGGCCATTAACCCTAAGGCTTCTCCGTTTTTGTTCTAAGGTGTTTTGCGGACTGACTTCACTGAGCCCCAAAAGTACTATAGCTAAAGTACTAGTAAGCTTGAACGAAATAGATTACGCCTGACGTGGAGACTCCCCGTCAAGCCCGAAATTAACCCAAAAAGCCCTCCGGCGGTCCCGGCCTTTTCGAGCTGCGGATAAAGGTCTGCCCAGCGGGGGTTCAGGAAACAGGAACCATCGAAGGATGAGTCGTACATCGCCCGTACTTGGTCTGCCCTGCTAGCGGGCGGATACTCTTCCAAATCTTTCATTTCCCAAAAGTTGAGGTATTCATGAAGATCAGACTCCTATTGTTTTTGGCCCTGGGCGCAACGCTGTGTCACGCTCAGTGGAGAGCAGGTTTTTTCACCGTTGGCATGGGTCAGCCCATTTCGCAAGTGCCCTGGAGCAAGCTCACCCATCTCACGCTCTGCTGCGCCGCAGCCGGTGACGGCGGCGCGGTTTCCAAAAACTGGCTGGAACCTTCCTCCTACCCGGAGGTTCTCAACACGGCGCGCGCCAACAACGTCAAAGTACTTCTCTCGATCGGCGGTCCGTCGAGTATCCTGACGAACAACTCCTCCTCCTCCCTGGTGGATACCTTCGCCAACAACATCACCGCGTATATCAACAACAACGGTTTCGACGGAGTGGATCTGGATTGGGAAGAGAACATCAACCAGGGCCAGTATGTCGACCTGATCCGGAGATTGCGCCAGGCCATGCCGGGCAAGCTGATCACGATCGACACGGGAAACTGGGACAACCTCGTCAGCATCTCCGCCGCAGCCCAGCCTTATCTCGACCGGCTCAACGTCATGTGCTACGACATGGCGGCCGGAGCCGGATTCAGCTGGCATAACGACGCGCTCCTGCAGGCGGGCGATTCCTCCGTGGGCGCCTGCGATTCGCGTATGCGGTCGCTCACCAACGCCGGCATCCCCATCGCCAAACTCAACGTGGGCATTCCGGCCTACGGCTACGTTTTCAATGGAGCCACCGGGCCGCAAAACGCCGGAGCCTCCTTCAGCGGCAATCAGTGGTGGTACAGCCAGATCCTCGGCAATCCCACCTGGTGGAACGCCGGCTTGAACAAGCGCTACGATACCGCCCACAAGGCCAGCTACCTGAGCGTCGGCTCGACCAATCAGTTCGTCACTTACAACGATACCGACTCGGTGCGCGACATCGCGCAGTGGGGCCGGTCCCAAGGTGTCGGCGGCTACTTTCTCGCCTATCTGTATCAGGAGTACATTCCGGGCGCAGGTGGGGATGCGATGTATCCCCTCACCAGCGCGCTGTACTCCGCCTTGAACGGCGCGGCTCCACCGGCGCCGCTCGTCCCGCAATTGCCGCCGGTGATCCTTCCACCTGTTTCCGTGCTCCCGGGAGTGACCACTTCCACCGTCGTCATCTCTCCCTCCCTGCCCACCACTGGCTCGAGTCCCATGATCACCACCGATTCACTGCCCCCCGCGGTTTCCGGAACGCCGTATTCGGTGCAGCTTCAGAGCTCCGGGAATCCCACGAACTGGTCTGTCGTAAGGGGCGGACTTCCTCCCGGTATTTCACTCAATCCGTCCTCGGGCCTGCTCAGCGGCACGCCCGCGGCTTCTGGGGTGTATACGGTGGTGATCCAGGTCGAGAATGCCTTCGGCGTCGACGGCCGGCAGCTCACTCTCTCCGTGGTCGGCGGCGCGTAAAGCGCTTCCGATCTCAATGCGGGGCCGGGACGGTCAATGGCTGTCCCGGCTTTTATTAATCCTTGCTTCAATCCCAACTCCTGAGCCGGTAAAAAGACGGAAATTCCAGCTGCTTTCCAGGCGTTCTCGGATATAATCATTGTCCGATGTCCGAAGAATCGAATCCGCGCGTGCTTGCCGAGTCGATGCGCTCGCGCCGCGCGAAAGTCGACCCCGACCCCTATATCCTGCTGCTCGGACAGGCCTGCGCCCGCGCGGCCGGCGCAACCGTGGAAGCGGTGGCCCGGCAGGTTCTTCGCAGCGTCGAGAGCCAGGATCTTCCCGTCTCCCCCGACGAGCCCGATCCCGGTAAACTGCTGGCCGGATTCCGTCAATTTCTGAGTTCTCAGGATGAATCGACGCGCGAATATCTTTTGCGCAGCGACGGCGGGCTGGCGATTCCCGTCTTTTATCAGGATCTCGCCTCCCTCATCAAGACCGGCTATTTCCGCCAGATCCTGACCACCGGAATCGACCGCATGCTCGAGACTTCCCTCACGCGCAAGGGCTGGGAAGAGGGCTCCCAATACCACGTCATCCGGCTCAGTCCCAGTCAGCCTGCTTCCAAGCCCGATCCCGATGCGGAAGCGCCGGTGACCATCGTCAAGCTCCACGGCGATCTGGCCAACCCCGAGCTTATCGGCTCGCCCGACATGATCGACGTGGCCCTCCGCTACAACCGCAGCTTCGTCAAGAGCGGCCTGGCCGGTGATATCGTCTGCGTCGGTTACGAATTCGAATGCGAACCGCTCATGGACTGGCTTCGCCGGTCGCAGGGCAGCGAACTCTGGTTTGCCCACGAAAAGCCGCCTTCCCTCGAACCCCTAAGGCCGTTTGAAACGCTGCGCAAGGTTCGCACCATGGTCGGTCCGGACGCCGAGCCCGGCCTGTTTTTCGCCCACCTCTTCGATGCCCTGCTCGACAACCCCCGCTCGACCGGACTGCCCCTCGACGTGCTCCGCAGCCGCGCCCTGGCCGGCCAGAGCAAGCGCGGCAGCGAGGTCCTGCAGCGCCTCGAACGCACGGCTGCCGACGCGCCCGACAACACCGGTATCGCCGCCCAGATCGTCAAGCAGCGGGTCGATGTCGGAGCGCTGAATTCGGCGCTCTACCAGCCTCAGGGCGCATTGGAGGCGTCCGTGGATATCGACAAATACCTCGGCAATCGCGGAGGCGCAAGCGACGCCCTCGGGATTCTGAGCGGCCTTCGTCAAAACGTCCGGAAATCGGGCGTCGATCCCGACACCGCCAAGCTCTTCGATGACCTCATCGATAATGTCACCCGCCAGATCCACAGCGGGAAGAATCCCAAAATCGTCCACCGTTTGTTCGATACGCTCAACGCCCTGGGCGATGCGTCGGAAGAGCTGTCGCCCGACACCAAGAATATGCTCCGCTCGTTGAGCGGTCTGCGGGGGATTCTCTAATGGCCCGGCCGATCTCCCTGCTCCTCATCCCTACCGGCACGGAGGACGACGCTCCTCCGGAAATCTATCTTGACGCCGGCGGAGTCTGGCGCACTCTCGGCGAGATGAGCCTGCTGCCTCAAAAACTGCCCCAGGCCAGGGCCTCTTTCGGCAAGGTGCTGGGCGAATTATCGGAAGTGCTGGACGCCAATCCGGCCAACGCCGACGACAACTCCATTCGCGCCGAAGGCACCGACCTGTTCCAGAAACTGGTTCCCTCCGAAATCCAGCAGGTCCTTCGTAAGGCCCTCGACCAGTCCGCCGGGGCGGATGCGCCCGTGCTGCGTATTCACGCCGTCCAGCGCTACGACTGGATCCCCTGGGAGCTGCTCTACGACGACGACCGGCAGCACTTTCTCGGCCTGCGCTTCGCCATCGCGCGCATGCCCATCGTTCCCAACCCGCCCGAGATGCCCGACGGGCAGCCGCGCAAGATCACCGCGATCGCCAACTTTCTGGGCGCCAACGTCTACCCTCCCGGCGACCCTATGCTGAACACCTGGCATAATACCTTCGCCGGGCTCACCAATGGCGCCGTCGTCAACATCCGCCCGAACATGGCCGGCGCCGACTGGCCCCGCATCCCCGCCGTCGGCGAATCGCTCAAGGCCGACGTCCTGCATATCACCTGTCACGGCATGCGCCTCGGAGGCGAGTTCTTCCTGAACCTCGCGCCCAACGATCCCATCCCCGCCATGAAGGGCCTCGGACCCAAGCAGATCAACGCCTTCCTCCGCACCTCCAACCGGCCGCTGGTCTTCGGCAACGCCTGCAATCCCCCAGGCGGCCTCCCCGATAAGCCGCGGCTCGAGCCGAGCGGCCTCGGCAAAGCGTTCTTCACCAAGGGAGCGCTCAATATCGTCAGCACCCTGTCGCCCGTCAGCAGCCGCATGGCCCTCGACTTCGCCCGCAAATTCTACGAGACGCTCTTTGCCGCCGATCAGCCCTCCATCGGCCAGGCCATGCTGCGGACCAAGCGCCATTTCGAGCAGTTGGCCGCCGCCGGCGCGAACGATCCGACCTATCTTTTCTATTCGCTCTACGGGCCGCCTGAAACCAGTTTCACCCACTGACGCCGGTTCCATGCCCGAGACAACCAACCTCGCCGATCTGCGGAACAGCATCTTCTCGCAGCCCGATCCAGCATCGAGCCCCTTGCTCGATCTGCTCATCGGACAGGAAATCGCCGCGCGCCAGGAGGCTGCCGTCCAGCCCCCCATGCTGAGCATCGGTGACTCGCCGCGCAATACGCTGGCCTCGGCGCCCGGACTGCGCTGCAAAGTGCAGATCCGCACCACGCACGTGCCCACCGCCATCGTCCACGTCCTGCTCGAAGAGGCCACTCCCCTGATCACCGTGACGCTTCAGAATCAGACGGAAAACAGCGTCCTCACCTGCCGCGTCAGAACCTGGGTCGAAGGGTACTCCGCCACCGCCGTCAAGACCGTCCCGGTGCGTCGGGCCGCGGGTGAGATTTCCATCTCTCTGCTGCCGACCTTCTTCCCCCAGGCGATCCGCGAACTCCACGAAATCACCGCTGCCACCGTCCACGTCGCCATTGACCAGATCGACGGCGACGAGCTTTCCGAGAGCACCGGCCGCGTCTGGCTGCTGCCGCAAACTTCGGTCATCCTCGAAGCCCGCGACCCGGCTACCGGAAAACGTACCGACTACAAGCGTTACCTCGCCGCCTACGTCACCCCCAACGATCCTCCTGTGCTCGCGCTGCTTCGCGAAGCCGCGGCGCTTCATCCAAATCGCCAGCTCGCGGGCGACATTGGAGCCGCTCCCGAACAGATTCAGGCCGAAGTGGACGCCATTTACCGGGCGGTTAAGAACCGGAATATCGCCTACGTCAATTCCATCCTGGTCTTCCTGCCCGACGAGGGCTTGAGCGGCCAGCGCGTGCGCCTGCCCCGTGAGTCGCTCTCCTCCGGTTCGGCGAACTGCATCGACGGCGTGCTGCTGCTGGCCTCCCTGCTCGAAGCCGCTTCGCTCAACCCGGCCCTGGTCTTCCTCCCCGGACATGCCGTGGTCGCCTGGGAGAAAGCGCGCGATTCCGGGACCTGGAGCTACATCGAAAGCACTCTGCTCGGGACCGCGGATTTCGACGTCGCGGTGAAATCCGGCGCCAGGCTGGCCGCCAAATTCGAGGCCGCCAATCTCCTCGAACAGTACCCGCTGCGCGCCCTACGCAAATCCGGAATCTTCCCGCTCGCCTGAAACAACGCCTCTAACCCGCCGCCAGCCGAACCCTCAAATACTCTCCCGGCTTGACCGGACACACTTCCGGATTCCAGTAAACTCTCCGGCGATCGCCCCCCGTCTCCAGCCGCACGCTCAGAGCCACGTCGCGGGCCGCCTCCCAATCCGGAGCGTCCATCCGGAATTCGATCGCCCCACCCCGCCACTCCAGACCTTCCCGTACCCACTCGGCGAGCGCCGGCGCCACGGCGTCCTGGTAGGTGACGTCCTCGATCCGCACCACCACCCTCGCGGCGCTGATGGGCGCCGTCCCCTCCGGCAGCCGCAACTCGCCTCTCACTTCCGGCACGCTACGGGTACATCTGCTTCACCGCCGCGATGTCCCCCTTGCTCAGCGCCTTCCGCTGCCCGATCTCGACACCGGCCGGAACCGGCTTCTTCGGACGGATCGTAGCCTGCGCGGGGTTCCTGGCGAACGCGTCCAGCGGATAGTGCATGATCGACCCGAAATCGTATGCTCCCACGTCGTCGCCATCCGCCACGTGCTGCCGGAAATTGTGCTCGGTCCCCGGCAGCACGTTCGACAGATCGATTTCGATGAACTGGTCCCGATCCTCGCGGCTCTGCTCGTGCCACAGACCCACCGTGTGTCCGATCTCGTGAATCGCGTTCCCGGCCGTGCAGGCCGGACCGAGGATCACCCGCTGCTCTCCGCCCCGGCATCCCACCGCCGACGAGCAGCCCTCGCCGGCCACGAACCGGACAAAGTTCTGGTCCCCCGGCTGCCGCTCGCGGAACCGGATCCGCATCTGCGTCTCGGTCTCCCAGTGCTTCATAGCCTCCCTGACGCGCTCCGGTTTCGGCAGCCCCGGGTCGATCACGAACGGAATCACTCCGTCTTTCCAGCGATGCTCCGTCACGAAGACAGCCCTCAGCGGCTGCTTGCCGAACTCCACCAGCGCGTCCACCAGCGCCTTCGGCAGCCCCATCGTTTCGAGCGGCTGTTGCGCCAGCGACCGCAGAGTTTCGTGCACCTGCGCCCGCGCCGCCTCCTCGGCCGTAGCCAGGATGATGTCGCCCTCGAACACCGCGTTGCCGTCCACTTCGGCGTATTCGAGCCGCTTCAGAATTCCCGGCGTTTCGTACATCACCGACTTCGGATGGGCGGTGGTCCGAAATTCGCCGCTTACAATTACCGGATCAGCCATAATTCCTCCAATTCATCACTATTTTGAAGTCTTAGGAAGCAGGGACGAGAGTTGTTCCACCACCGGCATCAGGATGTCCAGGCCGGTCTTCGTTCCGGCGCCCCACAGGAACAGATCGAGATAGTTCTTGAGCGATCCGAAAGGCTGTCCCAGGTAGGACGTGCTCATTCCGGCCGCCATCGCCAGCGCCGCCGCCGCCAGAATCAGAGTTCGCTCGGAGGTTCGGATGCGGTCTCCGATGGCTTCCACGGCCTCCGCCGGATTCACCGGGATGTCCTCCGCCGCGGCCGCGCCGATTGCGTTCTGAACCGCCGCGTCGGATTCGATTCCGCGTTCGTCCTGCAGTTGGCTGATCGCCGTCCCTACCCCCGCGGGCAGATTGGAAAGCGCGGCGATGTCCTCCGCCCGCGGAGCGGCCCACAACCGGTTCCAGGCCGAGTCCCAGGACAGCTTCGCCATCCCGAGCAGTTGCCGCACCCGCGCCGTGGCTGTCGCCGGATCGATCTGCCTCCACTCTCCGTCGAGCGCCAGCAGAAGGTTGTGTACCCGCACCCACTCCCGCGCTGCCGGCGACATTGTCTGCGCGGTCTGAAGCCTGGCGCCGATCTCCTCGGGGCGCACATTGGCCGCCTGCAGGGCGCCGCTGACCGCCTGCCCGAACTGCGGCAGACCGGCGCAGGTCTGCGGCCGCGCCGCCCGGCTCGCGGCTTCGGCCTCGGCTATGTGTTGGTATTCGCTGTCCAGACGCGCTTGCGCCTGCCCGAAGGCGGCCCAATCGCCGCCCAGGCTCTCGAGCGCCTTCACCTGCTCGTCGACGCTCTTCAATTCCGCCTCGTCGATCTTCACCAGAAAAGCCCGGTCCAGGTTCTCGGCCGCCTGGTCCGCCGCCTTCCACTTGTCCACCGCCGGAGGACGAAGTTTCAGGTTCGCCAGCCGCTCGTGTCCGTTCACCGCATTACGGAACGCGGGCTCGGATTCGGAGTCGAATTTCTGGAAGGCCGCCGCCGCCCGCCGCCGCAAGCCCCACACCACCCGGCTCACGTTCAGCGCATGCTTCAGATACCAGGCCCCGATCACGCCCGCCAGCGCGCATAGAAGCGCCAGGACCGGCCCGTCGGCGACAATCGCCTTCAATTTCACGCTCCCCAGCGGCCGTCCGTTCCAGGACGGCGTCACCTCGCCCGCGTACGTCCCGGATTGCGGTTCCACCAGGCAGACTCGAGCGCCGCTCTGATTGCTCTGCGTCACCTTCAGCTCCGCGAAGCCGCCCTCGGTTCTCTGCGCGAACGTCGCGCCTTGCCCCGCTCCCGGCTGCGCCTCGGGCAACGGAAACGACAGCGGCGCCGGCAGGCAGACTTCCTTGTCCGGATCCAGCGGACTGAGCCATCCGCGCATCTTCCAGCCGCCCAGCTCCTTCACGCTGATTTGCGGAGCCGCTTGCGTCACCGAAAGCTTCTTCTCCAGTGTCAGCTCGTTCTTCGCCGTGCGCAGCTGGACGAACACGGGAAAATCCGCTCCCGCCTTCACCGCCCCCGCAGCCATCTTCAGCGTCAGCGCCGCCGAGCCGAACGCGTTCAATACCAGCTTCGGCGGCGACGCGCTCACCGCCTGCCCCGGGCTGATCACCACCACCGTCAACGGCAGCGCCTTCTCCGTACGGCTGAGCGCCTGCCACTCGAGCCCACCCTCCAGCCGCGCGGCTTCGGCCGTTTCCGGACCCGTGATCTCTACGGCCGCCGGCTTCGACTCAGCGCCGAAAACGGCAGCCGCGCACAACGCGAAGACTGCGGCTTGTCTCATCAATATCTCAGCAGGAGGCCGGTCTGCACCGTGTCCGCCTTGATGAAGTTGGGCGGCTGCGAGCCCAGCTTGTACGTGCTGCTCAGCGCAATATGGCCGGACTTGTCGAGCCCGATGCTCAGCGACGCCTCCCCATAAGGCCGCCATCCGCTCACCTGCGCCAGCCGCACGGATTTCCCGTCCACCGTCTCCCGCGTCACGTTCTCGTCCACGCCCAGAAACCTGCCGGTCACCGTCGCGTCCAGCGTGATCCGCTGCCATTCCAGAAACACATGCGCCCGCGTGCGGAATCGCGCCACCGTGTACTGCGGCACGTTCACCGTCACCGTCCCCTTCGATGCCTTCACCGACCGCTCCACCAGCGAATTGCCCACTTCGCCGCCCTCGAAGAGCTGCAGCCCGTAGCCGTAGTCGGCGATCGTCTCCGTGTATCCCGAGTACTTGCTTTTGTCCGCCAGATACATCCTGCGCGAGCGCACCTTGCGCGGATTGTACAGACCCGCAACGTGAATCTGAAATTCCTGGTCGTACAGCAGATTCTGCTTGTTCAGCTTGCGATTGGTTTCGAACTTGACCCCCGGCGTAATTCGCACCGCTTCGATCGCGCTCTCCTGAATCCGGAAGATGCGCGTCAACCCCATGCCGCCCGTAATCAGATCGTTGGTCCTTGCCGTGTCGATCGTTCCCTGTCCCGCGTCGATGGTCACCTGCGGTTTCAGATAGAAGCCGTGGATCCGGGTCAGCCCGCCGCCCGGCGCGAATTTGATATCCGCGACCCACCCCGGCTTCGCTCCGGGACCGGCCTGGTGGGAGAACTTCAGATAGTAGTTCGCTTCATCCTTGGTCTTGGGCACTCCGCCCAGGGAAATTTTCCCCTC
>DATJFH010000390.1:0-10759 GCA_035495815.1 Bryobacteraceae bacterium | reverse complement strand
ATCGGCGCGCTCCCGGCGCTCACCCGGCTGAACCTGGACTACACGGCCGTGACCGACGCGGGCGTGGCCAGGCTCAAAACGCTGACCCGTCTGGAGGAGCTGCGCCTCGACAGCGCGGGAATTACCGACGCCGGAGTCGAGAATCTGACCGGGTTCGCGCGGCTGAAGCTGCTGAATCTGTATCACACCCTGGTGACCGAGCCCGGCTATCAAAAACTGAAGGCGGCGCTGCCGGGCTGCAGGATCATCTGGGATCGCGATTCCAGCCTGCCCACACGGCGGGGGAGTTAAAACCATGCTGGTGGCATTCCTGGCCCTGCTGGCCGCCGTCAATCCCGACGCCGAAGTCGCCTCCTGGGTGGAAGCGCAGGGTGGACACGTCGTCCGCGACGCCGCCTCGCGCGTCACCGCGGTCGATCTGCATGCCAGCTGGGTCACCGATTCGGACCTGAGCCTGCTCGAACACCTGCCGAACCTGGTGAAGATCGACCTGTCCTACACGCATGTCACCGATTTGGGTCTCGAGCGCCTGAAACCGCTGCGCGGCGTCAGGGACCTGAACCTCTGCTACGCCGAGCACGTCACCGACGAAGGACTGGCGCACCTCCGCGGCTGGAAAAACCTGGAGCGCCTCAACGTGCGCGGGACCAAGATTACCGACACCGGGCTCGAGCACATCTCGTCGCTGACCACCCTGCGCTGGCTCGACGCCGGCTTCGCCCAGATCACCAACAACGGCCTCGATTTTCTCTCCGCGCTGTCGAACCTGAAGCATCTCGCGGTTGGCGGCAACAAGACCAGCGACGCGGGGCTGCACTTTCTGAAGCTGCTGCCCGGCTTGACGAGCCTCGATCTGAGCGGATCCCAGAGGACCGACTCCGGGCTCTGGTTCGTAACTCTCACCGACGCGGGCATGGAGCCTATCGCCGCGCTGCGTAATCTGGAGGAGCTGAATCTGGGCGGAGCCAGGATCACCGATCTCGGACTGGCGAAACTGAAGGACCTGCGCGAGCTGCGTGCGCTCGATCTGAGCCGCACACAGGTTACCGGAAAGGGCCTGGAAAACCTGGCGGCTCTTCCCAAGCTGCGCAGGCTGAGCCTGTGGAAGGCCCCGCGCATCGGGGACGACGCCGCCCCGTTTCTGGCCGGGCTGAAGCTGGAGTTCCTGGACGTCACCGAAACAAAGATGACCATGCCGGTCCGGTAGGCCGGGGCTCGACCACCGCCCGGCAGGAGATCCCATCCGCGAACGATGCTCGGCCCGCCCGCGCCCCCTGCCGGCCGCCGCTCCCGGCGCCGCCGGCAGTTTTTTTGTACTAACGTGAAAGGCAGCCGGAAAATAACTTGAACGATCAACCCAGATTTGTCCGTGAATCGGCGTCGGAATACTCGGAGCTGGCGTTGCCCAACGATGCCAACGGGCTCGGCAACGTGCTCGGCGGGAAAGTGATGCACCTGGTGGACCTGGCGGCCGCACTGGCCGCCCTGCGGCACGCGCGCCGGCCGGTGGTGACGGCCTCGGTCGACTACATGAACTTTCTCCACCCCGTCAAGATCGGCCAGTTGATCCTGCTGCGCTCGTCGGTCAACCGCGTCTTCCGTACGTCGATGGAGATCGGAGTGAAGGTGTTCGTCGAGGACCTGCAGACCGGAAACGTGCGGCACACTTCATCCGCGTACCTGACGTTCGTGGCTCTGGATGCAGACGGCGTTCCCGTCCCGGTCCCCCTGGTGATTCCGGAAACCGGGGATGAAAAGCGCCGTTATGAGGACGCCGCCCGCCGCCGGGAATACCGGCTCGAGATGCGGCGCAAAGCGATTTAGGAGTTCCTCTCGCCGTCCTTGTACATGTACTTGATGTTGGGCTTGTACAGCAGCAGGTTGGCGCCTTCGGTCCGGTTCACTTTGAGGCACGATTTGTCGTACCACTCGATCACTCCGTGCAGAGTCTCGCCATCCCGCAGCACGAAGACCATGGGAGTCTTGGCCTGCATCTGCTTGACGTAGTAAAAGTTCTCGGCATTGGTTTGATCCGGAGGGGCCGGTTTTTTCTGAGCCCTGCGGGGCGGATTGATTTGCTCCTTCAATTCCGTCAGGGATGGACGGATCAGTTTTCTGTTCGCAGATTCCACAGAGAGCCTTCCTTTTGAACAAAAAAAGATGCCGATCGCTCGGCCGGTTGGAACTGGGTGTCCGACTTGCTTCATTCATACCATAATATTTTGACGGGCCGCAACACTTGTTTCCCAAACCCTGTTAGAATAAGCGCTTTGTGATCGGCGCACTCTTACGCATCTACAGTTACCTCTTTCATCTCGGTCTCTCGCTTTTCCTTCTCGGTCTGTCGCTGGTCGCCATCGGAAGCAATAGCCACACTTTGAATCTCGGCATGACGCCGTTCAAGGGCAGTGCGCTCACGTATTTCCTGCTGGCGTCCGGACTGGGAGGGCTGATCTCTCTCACCCTCGCTTTGCTGGGGAAGCTGCGATTTCTGTTCCTCATCCACGCGCTGGTGGCCTTCGGGATGATGTTCCGCGGGTATTTTCTGACCGGCTACACCTTTGCAGGCAAGGACGAATTCCGGACGGCGGTCTGGCTCACGCTGGGCGCGCTGCTGGCCATTCCGGGAGCATGGTCTCAGTTCCGGAGAAGGCCGAAGCGCAAGTAGCCGCCGGGATTTCTCCCCGGATTTATCCCCACAACTCGTGGATCGGACCGTAGAGGTCCTGATCGGACGCGAAAGGCACGTACTCGAAGCCGCGCTTCAGCGGATCGTCGCGGCGTACCGTGGTCCAGTCGATTCCAAGAGCGGAGTAGATGGTGGCTTCGATGTCTTCCACCCGGACGTACCGGTCACGCGACCAGCCTGGGCTGACCGTGTCGCTGCCGGTGGCGTTGGTTGCGCCGATGGCGCGTCCGCCGCGCACGCCTCCTCCGGCAAACAGCGCCGCCTGCTGCAGATGGTGATCCCGGCCGCCGTTCGAGTTGAGCGGGCCGACCGTGCGGCCGAACTCGCCCTGCGCCACGATCAGCGTCTCGTCCAGCAGCCCCTCGGCTTTCAGGTCCGCGAGCAGCATTCCCAGGCCGCCATCGAACTGCCGGGCCATCACGGACAGCTGCGTGTTCGCCCCGTAAATGTTCACGTGGTGGTCCCAGCTACCGAAGGTAATCTGGATGAAGCGTGTTCCCAGTTTGGCGCGCAGCAGGTTGCGGGCCGTGATGCAGGCGTTGCCGAAAGCTGTATTGCCGTAGCGGTTCTTCTCGTTCTGATCGAAGTTGAACACCTTGTCGACGTCGCTGTTGTACATCAGCAGCCGCGACCGCTGGTTCCATGCCGCCATTTCCGCCGGGCCGGGACCGATGCCGCTGAAGTAGCGCGATTCCACGTCCATGTCCTGCAGCAAGCCGTAGCGGGCTTCGAAGCGAGCCGCGCCGTCGCGATGCGTCGTGTTCGCCAGGGCGGAGCCGGCCGTCACCAGGAACGGAGAGTGCTCCGTCGAGAAGTACCCCGCTCCGGCGGCCGGCTGTCCATTGAGGGCAAGGAACGTCGGCAGCGTCTGGTTGACGCCCTGGTTCAGCTCCATCGATACCACCGACCCGATATGCGGGCTGATCTTGGCCAGCGCCGAGATCGGATTGCGTCCGATCTGCACCCAGGCCTGCATCAGGCCGTGCACCCCCGCCCAGGCGTACAGCGAGCGCACCAGCGCGATCGAATCCATATGGTTTGCGATCGTGGGCATCAGGCCCTGCGGAAAACGCACGCCGTTGTAACTCGCCGGCTTGAAGGACGCCGGCGTCCAGGAGCCTTCCTTCAGGTCGAAGGTGTCGGTGTGGCTGGGAGCGCCCGTCATCATGATGAAGATCACGTTCCTGGCTGTCCCCCGGGTGGTGACGGCGGCTTTGGCGACCGTCTCCATCGGCCGGCCCGGCAGCAGAAAGTATCCGCCCACGGCCGAAGCTGCGTGGCGGAAAAACATGCGCCGCCCGATCATCGGCTTGCTCCAGTAGGGAGCGCCCTGGATCCTGCTCCAATCGAATCCGAACCGGTCTTTCATATCTCCCCCTAATAACTGAACAGAAAATCGACCTTGTTGATACAGACCCACGCCAGGTCCTCGACCGCGGTGTTGCGCAGAGCCGCCGTGTTTGCGTTGGCGAGAAAGGCCAGCGCCTTCGGCCGCTCGGATTCGGTCGGATAGCGGGAGAGGAAGGTGAGAAAGGCCTCATCCACCAGGTCCGCGTTGTTCGTGATGGCGGCCAGAGCCTTGAGCTTCGGCGAGTTGGCCACTTTCACGCGATTGGTGACGAACTGATCGTTCATCAGGAAAAGCTGCTGCTGGATGGAGCCGGATTGATTGCGCTGCTGGTTGTCGCGATTGCCGCGGAAGAAAGTGTTCATGAAGGTGTTGGCGTTGCCTTCATTGCCGCGCGGCTCCACCGGCTCGGGCAGCTGCATGGCCCACTGCGTCTTGCCCTCCATATACTGCACGCCGTAGCTGCCCAGGACGCCGGTGGACTTGGCAATGGCGTCGTGAACCTCTTCCCCTTCCATGCGGCGCGGGTAGTGCCGGGCGAAGAGCGGAATCATCTCGGGGGACCAGGGACCGCCGTAGTTCGAGCTCAACTGGTACGCCGTGGATTGGACCAGCGTCTGGAGAAACGGCCGGATCTGAAAGCCGCTGTCGATCAATTCCTGCGCCAGCTTGTCGAGCAGTTCGGGATGCGTGGGCTGCAGCGTCCAGGGAGCGGGCGGCGGATCATTCGCGTCCAGGCGGGCCGGGTCGATGGTGTCCACCGGATCGATCAGGCCCAGGTTGAACATCTGCTTCCAGAGCCGGTTGGCCAGGTTGCGCGCGAACAGCGGATCGTTCACCAGGTTCTGGGCGAAGGCCGCGCGCCAGGCGCCATCCTTGGGCGCGGCGCCCGTGCCGCGGTAGGACGGAGTCAGATTGACGAGTGTCCCGATCTTCACCCGGTTCGGACGGTTTCCGTACGTGGTATTGAGATCGTAAGTCCCGCTGGCGGCGTCGGACACTTCGTAGCTGTTGTACATGTAGGAGGCGGCCACTCCCGGCGGAGGAGCCGCCTCCGGATACCGCGTGAACCGCGTCCGGGAAAAGAAGGCCGCCATGGATTGCGCCTCGGCCCGCGTGGCCGTCGAGCCCCACAGACTGATCTGGTCGAGGTGGCCACGCCCGTTGTGGCAGAGGATGCAGTCGTAATAAGTCAGTCCGAGAAAGGTGGAGGCGGACTTGACCAGCATGTTGTCATAAGTGTCCTGAATGGGACCCATTGAAGTGCTGCCCGCCATGGGGAAGTTGGCCGGACCGTTCCCCAGAATGTAGTTGTTGCCGCGTCCGGTGATGACATCGACGGCAATATCCTTGAGCGATTTGGCGTTGTAGACGGCGTTCTGGATATACGCAAAGAAAACGTTGCGCCCCTGGACGTTGCGGTTGAAATTCACGCTGTTCAAGGTGGCGGTGTTCTGCAGCAGGTCGCCCAGCCACATCACCCAGCGGTCGGAGAATTCGCTCGAGTAAAGCAGCTTGTCGATGACGGCGTCGCGCTTCTTCGGCGATGAATCGGCCAGGAAGGCGCGGATGTCGTCCGGGGACGGGATGCGCCCGGTGAGATCGAGATAAATGCGGCGCAGGAACTCGGTGTCGGTGGAGAGATTCGCGGCCGGCGTGTTCATCCGGATCAGCTTGCCGAAGATCTCCTGATCGATGAAATTGCGCTGCGGCAGCGATTCGGCTGCGGCGGGCGCGGGCGCGCGCGCCGAACGCGCCATCTTGAGGACGCGATCGTTCACTTCCCGCCGCACGCGTCCCTCCCGGGAGAGAAACCGGTCCGGATCAAGCTGGAAAGAGCAGTCCCCCGCCGAGGTCGTCTTTTCTGTTTGAGCAATGGAAAGAAGGGATGAACATCCCAGGAACACAGTCACGGCTATCAAGCCGTAGATCCCCCGCATGCGGTCCCCCTGAGCGACTTTGCGTCGTCTTGTTTACTATACAGGAACGGGGTTTCGGCCGGAAAGGCCGGCGGAACCCGGCCTTTTCCGGAAGCTGAAGAGCGCCGTGGTCAGGCTTTCTTCTTCTTCGGCTTCTTGGTTTCCTTCTTGCGATCCATTCCCTTTGCCATAGGTTTTGATTCTCCTTTAGTCGAATTATACGGCAAGATCCGGTTTGGGAGAAAAGAATCGTCGCCGGAAAGCGCACTGCGAGTGTTCCGGCTTGACAGCAGACCGGGTTTGGGCTCAATATGTCGTCATGCGACATGTCGTGGAGGCGACTCCCATTTCCGAGGCCGTCTTCTTCATCCTGGCCAGCCTGGCCGCCGAGCCCCGTCACGGATACTCTCTGTTAAAGGACATTGAGACGCTAAGCGAAGGACGCGTCCGGCTCAGCACCGGCACCCTGTACGGAGCGCTGCGCCGGCTCCTCGAAAACGAGTGGATCGAGCGTTTCGAAACCGCGGACACGGCGCGTGAAAAGCAGACTTACCGGCTCACTTCCCTCGGGCGCCGCCTGCTGCGGCAGGAAGCCGGGCGGCTCAAACAGCTGGCGCGCATCGCTTCGTCGAACCTGCGTCTGAAGGAGGTATGAGAATGGAACGCCTGTATCGGATTCTCCTGAAGCTGTATCCCCATGACCACCGCCTTCGCTTCGGCGAGGAAATGCTTTCCGTCTTCCGGCAGGTCGCGGCGGAGCTGCGGGCGCAGGGCCGGCTTGTCTACGCGCAATTTCTGCTGCGGGAATCCGCCGGTGTTGTGGGCGCGGCGTGCGCCGAGCGGCTCAGGACCGCTCCACTCGCGCCGGCGCTGGGCGCCGTCCTGCTGGCGGCCATCCTGCACGGCGCTTTTTACAGCGTCACCTTCAAAGCGCTGCGGACGGTTGCAGCGGCCGCGTGCCGCGCCGAACTGCCTCTGGCGGACCACCGCGCCGCGGGTCTGCTGGCCGCTCTGCTCGGCGTGCTCAGCCTGGTGTGTCTTCTCCCGGTTTTCTTCTTCACGAGCATCCGGCTGATCCGCAGGAGCCGCTAGGCCATGCTGGAGCTGCGCAACGTATCGAAGCTCTATCCTGGCGTCGCGGCCGTGGACGGAGTGAGTTTCGCCGCTCCGCCGGGCGAAATTACCGGCTATCTCGGACCCAACGGATCGGGCAAGTCCACCACCATGAAGATGATTACCGGGCTGATCGAGCCCACGTCGGGGGAGATCCTGTTCCGCGGCGCGCCGATCGATCGCGACTGGATCGCCTATAAGCAAATCCTCGGCTACGTGCCGGAAGAACCGCATCTTTATCCGCACCTCACCGGGGCCGAGTACCTGGAAATGGTAGCCCAACTGCGCGGCCTGCCGCTCAAACCGGCGGCCGAAAGAACCGGCGGCCTGCTCCGACTCTTCGGACTGCACGAGGACAGGCACTCGCCGATTTCCTCCTATTCGAAGGGCATGCGGCAGAAGATTCTGCTCTCGGCCGCGCTGCTGCACAATCCGCAGCTGATCCTGCTCGACGAGCCGTTCTCCGGGCTCGACGTGGGCTCGGCGCTCGTGTTGCGCAGCCTGATCCAGGAGCTGGCGGCGCGCGGGAAAGTGGTGCTGTTCAGCTCGCACGAACTGGAGACCGTGGAGCGGGTCTGCTCGCGCGTCGTGATCCTGCACCGGGGCCGCATCGTGGCGGACGATTCGATCGCCCGGCTGCGCACGCTGATGGCGCTGCCCACGCTCGAGGAGATTTTTTCCCAGCTGGCGGTGGAGCAGGACACCGTGTCCATCTCTCGCCAGATCGCCGACCTGATCGAGGCCTGAATGCAGTTTCGCGTGCTTTACCGGCAGTTCCTGTTCCGCCTGGTGGACCTGGAGATGTTGTCCGCCCGGGGCGACGCCGGCAAGCTGCTGGGCCAGTTCGCGGCCATGCTGGCGGCGGTGAGCTTTCTGCTCATGGGCTGGGCAGCACGCTTCGCCAACCTGCCCGGTCCGCGCGCCGCAGTGCTCGTCAGCGCCTGGCCCGTCGAGGAATTTCTCATCTCGACCACCATGGGAGTCGTGGGACTGTTCACCGTCCTCTGCTGGGACTCGGCGTTCCCGGACCGCCGCGATGTGCTGGTGCTGGCGCCGCTGCCCATCCGCCCGCGCACCTTGTTTCTGGCCAAGATGGCTGCGCTGGGGACCGCGTTGAGCCTGACGGTCGCCGCGGTAAACGTGTTTACCGGCTTCACCTACCCGATCGTGCTCAGACCCGGAGGCGGGTTTTTCGGCGGTCTGCGGTCCCTGGCCGCGTATTGGATCACCATGCTCGCCGCCGGCGGCTTTCTCTTCTGCTCCGCGTTGGCAGCGCAGGGACTGGCGGCGCAGTTGCTGCCCCGCCGCCTGTTCCTCCGGGTTTCGGCGTTTCTGCAGCTGGGCGCCTTCTTTCTCATTCTGAGCGTGTACTTTCTCGAGCCCTCGCTGGCGACGCCTCGAGCCCTCACCGCTCCCGGGAACCAGCGTCTGCTGGCCGCACTGCCGCCGTACTGGTTTCTGGCTCTCTTTCAGGAGCTGAACGGATCGGCTCATCCGGCGTTCGGGGAGCTGAAGAATCGGGCTGTAACGGCGCTGATGGTGGCCGGGGCCGGCGCAGGCGCGGCCTTCCTGCTGGCGTACTTCAGAACTCTCCGCAAGATCGTGGACGAACCCGACATCATGCCCCTGTCCCGAGGCGGCGTGTGGCTGCCGCGCCTGGGCGATTCCCTGCAGACCGCCGTGGCCCGGTTCAGCGCCCGCACCCTGCTTCGCAGCCGGCAGCATCGCCTGATTCTGGCGGGATATTGGGGGCTGGGATTCGCCATCGCCCTCGCATACGGAAAGGGCCTGCTGTACGGTCAATCCCGCCACCCGTGGTATCTGCCGAACACGCCGCTGCTGACGGCCAGCATCGTCACGATGTGCCTTGCGGTGGTGGGAATCCGGCCTGTTTTCTCGCTTCCGCTGGCGCTGCGCGCCAACTGGATCTTCCGCGTGACGGCGGTGCGCAGCGCGCCGGAATACGCGGAGGCAACGCGGCGGTCGCTGCTGCTGCTGGCGGCCGCGCCGGTCTGGACGGCGTCGGCCGCGCTGTTCTTCGCGATCTGGCCGCCGCGCGCGGCAGCCGGCCATCTGGTCCTGCTCGGGCTGCTGGGACTCATGCTCGCCGATCTGCGGCTGTACGGATTCCGCAAGATACCCTTCACCTGCTCCTACCTGCCCGGCAAGCAACCCATCTGGGCGCTGATGGTGCGCTTCGGCTTCTGCGCCACCATGCTCGTACCCATCGCCCAGTTGTTCCTCTGGGCTTCCGCGGAAGCTACCTCTTTCATCGCACTTTCCACCGGCCTCGGCGCCCTCGGGTGGCATTGGCGCACCATCCGCAGCCGCCAATGGGCCGCCTCTCCGATCCTCTGGGACGAGCAGCCCGAAGCCGCCGTCCAATCTCTCGACCTTGAGCGTGCCCGAGATGAGGACGCGCCCCTCCGCGTAGGCCTCGTGCGCCCCGAAGTCCCCGGCTTCGGCGAGCGCCTCGTCGCATCTGGCGGTATCCTGCCCCAAGCCTGGCGCGAAGAGATCGACGAAGAACGCGGCCGCCGAGCTTTTTGGGAAACCCTCTGGGAGGACATCCGCTACGGCGCGCGGCTCATCCGCCGCAATCCGATGCTCTCCGCCGTGGTCGTGGTCACGCTCACCGTCGGCATCGGAGTCAACGCCAGCATCTTCACCGTCGTCGATCAAACCACTCTCAAGCCGCTCGTCAACCGCGATCCTGATAGCTTCCTCCGCATCTGGACGCTCAACCAGCGGGACGGCCACGATCGCGGCGTCTCCTACTCCGAGTACCTCGCGCTCCGCGATCGCACCAAGTCCCTCAAACAACTCGCCGCCTTCCAAATCTTCCCCGCGCTGATCGGCGATGACGATTCCAGCGGCACGCCCGCCCTGGGCGTCTCCTGCAACTTCTTTGTCGTCGAGCAACTCGAGCGTCCGCTCATGGGCCGCCTGCTCAACGCCGACGATTGCCGTGCGCCCGGCCAATTGCCCGTCGCCATCATCAGCGAATCCATCTGGCGCAACCGCTTCCACGCCGATCCCGGGATCATCGGCCAAACCATCCGCGTCAACAATCGCAGCGTCCCCCTGGTCGGCGTAGTTCGCGACCGCACCTCGCTCTGGGTGCAGCCCGTCGGCCTGTGGATGCCCTACACCTCGCAACCCTTCTTCGATCCCGACCGGAATTTCTTCCAGGAGGAAAATTTCCTCTGGCTCATGTTGGCCGGCCGTCGCGCGCCCGGAAAAACGCGCTCCATGGCCGAGGCCGAATTCACCGGCCTCGAACGACAGCTGGACTGGGAGACCACCGGCCGCCGCACTGCCGTCGAAGCCACCGACGGCTCCTGGATCGAGACCTTCAATCTCCGCGCCGGCCCCAGCCAGCTCTTCCTGCTGAGCTTCTTTATCGGCGCGTTCCATCTGGTCCTGTTCATCTCCTGCGCCAATGTCG
The DNA here is from genome assembly GCA_035495815.1 of Bryobacteraceae bacterium. Lineage (GTDB taxonomy): Bacteria > Acidobacteriota > Terriglobia > Bryobacterales > Bryobacteraceae > DATJFH01. The sequence goes on along the minus strand of DATJFH010000390.1, from coordinate 242 downwards.
CCACCCTGCTGCTCGCGCGAGCCGCTTCGCGGCGCCGCGAAATCGCTGTGCGCCTTTCACTCGGCGCCCCGCGTGTCCGCCTGGTTCGCATGCTGGTCACCGAAAGCCTTCTGCTTGCCGGCCTCGCCGGCGGCGCCAGCGTATACCTGCTGTATCACGTGCCGCACCCGCTGTTCCGCTGGCTCGCACCCGCCGCTCCGGAAATCCCGCTTCCGCCCGAATGGCGCGTCTTCACATACGTA
>DATJFH010000389.1:0-2463 GCA_035495815.1 Bryobacteraceae bacterium | reverse complement strand
GCCGGCCTCGACATCGACGAATCGCTGCACGAGCGCCGGATGGCGGAGCTGCAGGGAGGCCAGAAATTTCGCGTGCTGCTGGCCCAGGCTCTCTTCTCGGCCGGCGCGGCGCTGCTGCTCGACGAGCCGACCAACAACCTGGATCTGGACTCGGTCCGCTGGCTGCAGGATTTTCTGCGGGCTTACAGCGGCTGCCTGATCGTGATCTCCCACGACCGCCATTTTCTGAACGAAATCTGCACTCACGTGGCCGATATCGACTACCAGTCCGTCATCACCTACACGGGCGGCTATGACGAGATGGTGCTGGCCAAGACCCAGATCCGCTCCCGCATCGAAGCGGGCAATCAGCAGCGGGAAAAGAAGATCGCGCAGCTGAAAGAGTTCATCGCGCGGTTCTCGGCGGGGACCCGCTCCTCGCAGGTGATGTCCCGCAAAAAAGAAGTGGAGAGGCTGCAGACCTCGGAACTGGCGAAATCGAACATCCAGCGGCCGTTCATCCGCTTCGACCTCAAGCGTCCGTCCGGGCGGCACGCGCTCGAAGTGAAAGGGCTGTCGAAGTCCTACGGCTCGCTGAAGGTGATCCGGAACTTCACCGCTACGGTCGCGCGGGGAGAGAAGATCGTGCTGCTGGGCCGTAACGGCGCCGGAAAAACGACGATGCTGAAGTCGCTTCTTCGCAATGCGACCGGCTTCATCGATCCGGAGGACCGCGATTTCAGCGTGGATGCGGGCGCGGTGACCTGGAGGCACGAGGTGGCCGCCGGATATTTTTCGCAGGATCACAAAGACTCCATCCGGGGCGGCGTGCCGTTGATCGAATGGCTGCACGAGTTCGATCCGCAGGCGTCGCAGCAGGAATTGCGCGGGCTGCTCGGCCAGATGCTGTTCAGCGGCGAGGACGCGACCAAGCTGACCACCGCGCTCTCGGGCGGGGAAGCGGCGCGCCTTATCCTGTGCCGCCTGATGCTGCAGAAGCCGAATTTCCTGCTGCTGGACGAGCCCACCAATCACCTGGACCTGGAGGCGATCAATGCCCTGAATATCGCGCTGCAGCGGTACGAAGGGACGGTGCTGCTGGTCACGCACGATTACGATGTGGTGGATGAGGTCGCCACCCGGATCTGGCGGTTCGACAAGGATGGTATCGACGACTTCAAGGGTCCCTATTCCGAGTACCTGGCGCGGCACGGCCAAGCCGTGGCGTAGGAACGGCGGGGCGGCGGCTCAGTGTTTCCAGGCGAAGCCTAAGGGACGGCCCGTTTCCACATACGTTTTGACGCTGCTGAGTATCTCGGTCCAGGCGCGGGCGCATTCAGGCCGCAACTTGCTGTGGGGCTCGAAGCCGGTTTGGGTGAGCGTGAGCCGCACGATCTGCGCGCCCGGCGCAATCGGCGAGGCGGGAGGACCGATCTCGAAGGTAACCGTGGTCGGCGGCTCCCCGATTCCGGTCACATCGAACCCATAGGAAAGCCGGCGGGGCGGCTCGCTGCGCCGCACGTCGCCCTGCCAGAGCAAATCACCCGAGGGCGAGACTTCCGTGACTTTCGACCCCACGGTCCAGGGGGATTCAATCCTGCCCCAATTTTGCCGCAGCGACTCGGGATCCGTCAGCGCTTCCCACACCTTTTCGGGCGTGGCGGCTATATGAATTACGTAGATGATGTCCATACTATCGAGCCGTGCGCCGGGCCTTCATATGCCGGTCCGCGAAATCCAGGAAGCGGTCCCAGTCGTAGGCGGTAACGTCATGGACACCGGCGCGGACGTGGTATCCGATGGTGGTCATCACGGGCTGATGGAGAGGGGGCATTTCCGACGCCCCCAGGCCGTCCGTCCCGAGCAGCCGATACACGGGATCGGCCGCCTTGGCGGAGAGGAATTCGCCGCGTGGGTCGGCCCACTGATCCTTTTCCGCGCTGGCGACGTAGAGGGGGCGCGGGGCTATCAGGGCCAGCAGCATGTGCTGATCCACCGGCAGCGCGCCGGCACGGTCGTTGTACTGCTTGTAGGCGCCGCAAAACCAGTGCGGGAAGGAAGTATTCAGATGCCGGATGGTTTCGCCGAAATTGCGGCGGCTGAGCGCCGCGCCGCCCTCACCGGAATCGTTCGAGACCACCATGGAGAAGCGCCGATCGAGAGCGCCGGCCCACAGCGCCGTCTTCCCAAGGCGCGAATGGCCCATGACGGCGACGCGCTCCACGTCGATGCTCTTGTCGGTCTCCAGGTAGTCCATGGCGCGGCTGAGTCCCCAGGCCCAGGCCCCGATGGAGCCCCACTCGTCCGCCGCCGGACGGGTCTGGCCGGGTTTGTAGAACAGGGGATGAACGCCGTTCCGGAAGCCGTCGTCGTAGTCCGGATCGAGGTCCCCGTAATAAGCGGTAGCCAGGCCGTATCCCCGCGCCAGGATCTTCTCGACCTGCCACCGGCCCGCTTCGCTGCCGCGTGATTTCTCGACGGCGC
>DATJFH010000388.1:0-3709 GCA_035495815.1 Bryobacteraceae bacterium | reverse complement strand
TTCTTAAGTTTCCCTGAGACAAAGCCCCGCCTTCACGCACTATCGAAGAACGAGGCTTTTTGACCATCGTGGAAAGGTATCGATTGAAACCGCTTTCAATAGGTGAAAGGCATGCGGCTCTGATGGAAACTCTCAGTGATTGTGCGATATACACACTGGACGTGGACGGCGCGATCTCCAGCTGGAGTGCGGGGGCCGAAGCCGTGGAGGGCTACGCGGAAGAGGAGATTCTGGGCCGGAACGGTTGTATCCTGTACGCGCAGAAGGGGGCCGAGCCGGGGGAGTATGCACGGGCCCTGCAGTTGGCGGCTTCTTCCGGCAGGTATCAGTATGAGGGCTGGCAGACGCGCAAGGACGGGTCCCCGTTTTGGGGCCAAACCGTCATTGTCAGCCTGCGCGACGCCGAGGGCAACCGGCGGGGCTTCTCCGTGGTGACGCGGGACGTGACCGAGAGCAGGCGCACCGAGGAGCGCCTCCGGCTGGCGGTCGAGTCGGCTCCCACGGCGATGGTGATGACGAACCAGGAGGGGCGCATCGTGCTGGTCAATTCGCAGACCGAGCGGATGTTCGGTTATCGCCGCAACGAACTGATCGGCGCCCGGGTGGACGTGCTGGCTCCGGCGGGGTCCCGGGCGAGGCACGCGGAATTGCGCGCCCATTACTCGAAGAATCCGAAAACGAGGGCGATGGAGGCGCGCGATCTGGTCGCGGTTCGAAAGGACGGCAGCTCCTTTCCGGCCCTCATCGGGCTGAACCCCATCGAGACCGGGGAAGGGACCTGGGTGATGAGCTCGATCGTGGACATTACGGAGCGCAAGCGGGTGGAGGACGTCCGCAAGAAGCTGGATTCGGAGATCCAGTATTCGCAAAAGCTGGAGAGCCTGGGAATTCTGGCGGGCGGGATCGCGCACGATTTCAACAACATTCTGGCGGGCATTCTCGGCCAGGCGGGGCTGGCGCTGATGGAGCTGCCGGCGGATTCGCCGGCGCGAAACAGTCTGAAGCTGATCGAAGTGGCGTCTCTGCAGGCCGCCGAGCTCACCAAGCAGATGCTGGCGTATTCCGGGAAGGGCCAGTTCCTGATTCGCCCGCTCAATCTGTCCCGCCTTTTGGGGGACATGAGCCACCTGTTGGGCGTCTCGCTATCGAAAAAGGCGGCGCTTCGCATGGACCTGCCCGACGAGCTTCCTTCGATCGAAGGGGACCGGGTGCAGATGCAGCAGATTGCGATGAACCTGATCACGAACGCCTCCGAAGCGCTGGGGGACAACGCCGGATCGATCACGGTTCGGACCGGCATGGAGTTTCTGGGCGGGGAGCCGCTGGCGGGGAGCTATTTCAACGAGAAGCCTGTGGCGGGCCGGCACGTTTTCCTGGAAGTCTCCGACACCGGCCACGGCATGGACGAAGAGACGATGCGGCGGGCTTTCGATCCGTTCTTCACAACCAAATTCACGGGGCGCGGACTGGGCCTGGCCGCCGTGCTGGGGATCGTTCGGGGACACAACGGCGTCATCCAGCTGCAAAGCGAGCCGGGGCGGGGGACCACCTTTAAAGTCTACTTCCCGGTTTCCCTCAAGGAGGCGCCCGCCAGGGTGAAAAGGGCGGAGCCGGCCGGACCGCGGACCGGACAGGGGAAAGTCCTGGTCATCGACGACGAAGCGGGCGTGCGGGCGGTGGCAGCGCACACGCTTCGCAAGTGCGGGTTTTCGGTCATCCTGGCGAAAGACGGAGAGGAGGGGCTGGCGCTGTTTCGACAGCAGCCGGAAGAGATCGGGCTGGTGCTGCTCGATCTGACGATGCCCAAAATGTCGGGAGACGAAGTGCTGCAGGAACTGCGCCGCATCCGGCCGGCGGTCAAAGTCATCGTATCCAGCGGCTACGACGAACAGGACGACAGCGACCGTTTCGCCGGAGAAGGCTTCGCCGGCTTCCTGTTGAAGCCGTACCAGCCGCTGCAACTGATCGACAAGGCGTGCCGGGTACTGAATGCGGGGAATCGGGGCCAATAGTCCCGCGGCCGGCGCGCTCCGGCGAGATTTTGAAATACTGGGAGAATGATTTCCGTATCCGCCGTGCTGCAGCTGCTGAACGAGAAGCGGTTCGACGAGGCGGTCCCGCTGGTGCGGCGCGCGTTGACGGAGGCGGAGCGGGATTCGGCGGAGCGCCTGATCGAAACGGCCCGGCCGCTGCTCGCCTGGAAGGGATTCTTCTCGAACTCCGATGAAGCCAGCCGGTCGGAAGGGTACTTCCGCGAGGTCCATGGCTCCCTGTCGCAACTCACGGGAGCCGAGTCGCCGGCGGCGATGGCGGCGGCGGAGAACCTGGCCGGCCTGTTGGGCTCGATCGGCAAAGTCGAGGAAGCCATTCCGCTCCGGGAGAAGGTCTTCCAGCACGTGAAAGGACGGTTCCCGTTCGACGATCCCCGATTCATCGAAGTTCGGGAAGGGCTGGGTTTTCTGTACCGGCGCGCCGGGCGGGACGAGGCGCTTGCGGAGCTTTACCGCGACCTCGGCTTGTGCCGTCATCTGACGGCCGCCGAGCAGTACATCCGGAGCGCGGGAGGCAAGCTGGTGTCCTGCGGCCGTCCGTGGTCGGCGCACTGTCATCTGTGGGCCTATTTCGACGCGCAACTGGACTGCGAGGGCCTGATCGAGGGACTGGGGCTGGACCCCTGCGTCCGGATTCACGATCATCGCGGCACGCACGACGGCAGCGAGCGGGGGCTGGTCTGCACGATCCACCATGATGCCCTGCTCGGTCCGCATCCGACCGACACGGCTTACCAGAACCGGGTTATTGGCATGAAAACGGCGTAGGGCGGGGACAGGATTTTCAACGGGCCGCGGGAACTACGGCGGCGGGAGGACCTCGACCACTTCGGCGTACCAGCCTTTGGCTTTCTGCCGGAACTGCGTGCGCCGGAAGGGAAGCTGCATTTCCGCCAGCACGCGGCGGAAAGCGTCCCCGGCCTCGGGGAAGACGACGGTCTCAGGAGAATGCAGCACGTAGACGCCTCCGGGCACGATTTCTTCCTTCCAGGGCCTGCCTGTTCCGCTATGGCCGGCGGTGGCGCCTTGGAATATTTCCGCCGAGTCGACCTGGCCTCCCGTCAGGACCAGGAGGCTGTCGTTCAACCCCCAATCGAGCACCTTCACTTTTCTGCCCCTGCTGTTGCGCTGGAGGTAGGCGGCGACTTTGTCGATGGCGTTCGACCACAAGCCGACGCCTCCGGTGGCGCGAAGCTGCCTGGCCGCGGCCAGGTTCCAATCGACGGCGCTGCCGAGATAGATGACCGCCGCCAAGGCTGCCGCAATCCATGCTGCCGGCCGTCGCCGGCGCAGGTCCCGCGCGGCCAGGGTAACGAGCAACGCCGCCAGCGGGACCAGCGCGACAAAATGACGATCCTCGATCTTCAGCGGGGAAAAGAGCAGGTAGAGGGCGAGCAGCGCGAAGATCAGCCCCGCCATGCGGGCCGCGCCGCCGCGCCGGAGATTCGCGCCGAGGGCAATGACTACCAGCGTGGGGTAGAGAATCCATTGCCAGGCGGGCAGCGCCGGGCCGTCCCACGCGCTCCGCGTCCCGGGGTCCGATAGGAGAGTCTGGGAAAGCAGGTTCAGGCGGCGCAGCCAGGGCTCGGGGGCGGGCATGGACCGGAAGGAATCGAGCGTAGCCCAGCCGGAACGGATTTCATACCAGAGCAGCGGCG
>DATJFH010000387.1:0-7710 GCA_035495815.1 Bryobacteraceae bacterium | reverse complement strand
CCTGGCGCGTCGCCTCCTCGATGACGATATGCAAAGGGTGGACACTTCGCGCAGAAAATAGATATCCTGCTCTTTCTATGTCGAAAAGGGCGATCGTCTTTGGAAGTTCAGGCCAGCTCGGCGTCGAACTCGTACGCGAATTGAACACCCGCGGCTACCAGGTCCGCGGATTCGAGCGAAAGGCGATCGACATCACCGACCGCCAGCAGGTGGAAACCTGCATTGCCGATCTGGATCCGAAGCTGGTTCTGAATGCCGCCGCCTATAACCAGGTGGACGTGGCCGAACGCGAGCCGCAGGCGGCCTTCCTCGCTAACGCGCTTGGCGTGCGGAACCTGGCGATGGCGTGCCGCCAGGCCGACGCGCGCATGGTGCACTTCTCGACCGATTACGTTTTCGACGGCGCCGCCGGACGCCCCTACACCGAGGAGGATCAGACGCATCCCCTAGGCGCCTATGCGGTGTCCAAGCTGGCCGGCGAGCTCTACGCCCAGGCCTATCTTGACGATCCCCTGATCGTGCGCACTTCGGGAGTTTTCGGGCCCGGCGGCCTGAAAACTGCGCGGGGCAATTTCATCGAGTTGATGCTGAGATTGGCCTGCGCCCCGTCGGCCCACCCGATCCGGGTCGTCGAGGACCATGTGGCCTCCCCCGCCTATGCCCCGGTCCTGGCCGCGCGAACGCTTGATCTGGTGGAGCGCGAATGCTCCGGGATCTTCCACATCGGAGGCGGGACGCCGATCTCCTGGTTCGAATACGCGAAACTCATCTTCGAGTGCGCGGGATTGCATCCCGAGCTGCAGCCGACCAACGAGCGAGAATACCGCACCGCCGCGCGGCGCCCCAAGTACTCCGCTCTCTCCAACGCCAAGATGGAGAGCCAAGGAGTCGCGCCGTTTCCTCCCCTGCCGGTAGCGGTGAAGAGTTACCTGCGGCTGCGGATGTAGCGGACGCGCTACTCAAATCTCCTGACGGGTAGACGACGGTTCCGGGAGAAGAAGGCAGGGAGATATGCCATTCCAGGCGAGAACCGGCCGCCCATCCGGGACGTCCATTGATTGTATGAGCGTGCCGCCGAGGGCGATATCTTCAACGTGCGGTACAATGCCATGTCGAACTACGGGGAGAGTTCATGATCGTACCCTTGACTCCGATTCGCTGCATGCATCGGGCCGTAGATCTTTACGGAAAGAAAACCGGCGTCGTCTGCGGCGCGCGCCGTTTCACGTACGCTGAATTCGGAAGGCGCGCCGAGCAGCTCGCATCCGCCCTGGAAAAGGAAGGACTGCGCGCCGGCGACCGGGTCGCCTATCTCAGCTTCAATAATCATCAGCTTCTGGAGGGCTACTTCGGCGTCATCCAGGCGCGCGCCGTGATCATGCCGCTCAACGTGCGCTTGACCACACCAGAGCTGATCGCAATCCTGAACCACTCGGAAGCGCGGCTGCTGTTGTTTGAGAACGATTTTCTTCCGCTGGTGCGGGAACTGCGCCCCCACTGTCCCAGCATCGAGAAAGCCATCACTCTTGACCAGCCGGTTGCCGAAGCGGACTTCACATATGAAGAGCTGCTCGCGAGAGGCAATCCTGGACGCGCCGACATTTTTTCGTACGACGAGAGCTCAATCGCGGAGTTGTTCTACACCAGCGGCAGCACCGGCACGCCCAAAGGCGTGATGCTCTCCCATCGCACGCTGTACCTGCACGCTCTATCGGTGGCCGCCACATTCAATCGCGACGATGATGTGGAGCTGCACACGATCCCGCTGTTCCACGCCAATGGTTGGGGGCGTCCGCAGGCTTCGACGATGATGGGCGTCAAGCACGTCATGGTGCGGCGCTTCGAGCCGTCGGCGGTGTTCCGGCTGGTGGAAGAGGAAAAAGCCACGGCCATGTCCCTGGTGCCCACCATGGCCAACGCCCTGCTCAACTCGCCCGACCTCAACCGGCACGATCTATCGAGCCTCAAGGTCATTCACGTGGGCGGAGCCGCCGCTTCACCGGAGCTGATCGAGCGGATCGAGAATGCTTTCCATTGCCAGAGCCTGGCCGGTTACGGGTTGACCGAGACGGCGCCGGTGGCCACCTCTTCACGCAAGAAGACCACGGTTACCTACAAAGACGAGCCGGACCGCTATTTTCACCAGTCGATGGCCGGATGGCCGATCCCGGGCGTGGAAATTCGCGTCGTGGACGCGGAGATGCGCGACGTGCCGCGCGACATGGAGTCGATCGGCGAGGTGATAATTTTCGGGGATCACGTGATGGACGGCTACTTCCGGGAGCCGGAGGCCACCGCGGCTGTCATGACGGATCATTGGTTTCGGAGCGGCGACATGGCGATCTGGGACGAGGAAGGCTACATCCACATCGTGGACCGCAAGAAGGACATCATCATCAGCGGCGGCGAGAACATCTCGTCGATCGAAGTGGAGAAGGCGATCTCCGCGCACACGGCGGTGTTCGAATGCGCGGTGGTTTCAGCGCCCGATCCCAAGTGGGGCGAGATCCCCGTGGCTATCGTGGTTCTGAAAGAAGGCGCGAAGCTTACACAGGAAGAACTGCTCGAATTTCTAGGGCAGCGCATCGCCCGGTTCAAGCTGCCCCGCGCGATCGAGTTTTCCGGCCAGCCTCTGCCCAAGACCGGAACCGGCAAGATTGTCAAGCGCGCGCTGCGGGAGGCCTTCTGGCAGGGCAAGTCGAAGCGAGTGCAGGGATAGTCCTGCCATGTTTCGCAAGATCCTCATTGGCAACCGGGGCGAGATCGCCGTGCGTATCATCCGGGGCCTGCGCGAGATGGGAATCGGCTCGGTTGCGGTTTACTCGGACGCAGATCGCGGTTCATTGCATGTGCGCATGGCGGACGAGGCCGCGCACGTCGGTCCGGCGCCGTCGGCCGAGAGCTATCTGCGCGGTGACTTGATCCTCGACGCGGCCAGACGGCACGGCGCCGAAGCGATTCACCCGGGGTACGGTTTTCTGTCGGAGAACGCCGAATTCGCGGCGGCTTGCGAGGACGCCGGCATCGTGTTCATCGGACCTTCGGCCGCGTCCATCCGCCGGATGGGATCGAAGACGGCGGCGCGCCGGCTGGCGCAGGATGCCGGCGTTCCGGTAGTGCCCGGAACGGATTTCGGCGTTTCAAGCGTGTCTGAGGCGAGGAGTGTCGCCGCGGACTGCGGATATCCGGTGATGCTCAAGGCGGCTGCCGGTGGCGGAGGGAAAGGCATGCGCCGCGTGGACGACGAAGCAGGCCTCGAATCGGCCTTGCGCGACGCGTCGAGCGAAGCCGAGCGCGCCTTTCGCAGCGCCGAAGTGTACATCGAGAAGCTGATCGAGAATCCCCGGCATATCGAAATTCAGGTCTTGGGGGACCGTCACGGCAACCTGCTCAGCCTGGGCGAGCGCGAGTGCTCGATCCAGCGGCGGCATCAGAAAGTGATTGAAGAGTGCCCCTCGCCACTGGTCGCGGCGCATCCGGAGATGCGAGCCCGCATGGGAGAGGCCGCTGTCCGCGCCGCCCGGGCCGCCGGGTATTACAACGCCGGAACGGTCGAATTCCTGGTGGATCGTGACCGCAACTTCTACTTCCTGGAAATGAACACCAGGCTGCAGGTGGAGCATCCGGTCACCGAACTGGTGACGGGAATCGACATGGTGCGGCAGCAGATCCGCATCGCGGCCGGACTGCCTCTGGAGATGCGGCAGGAAGAGGTTCCCTGGCGCGGCGCCGCCATCGAATGCCGCTTGTACGCGGAAGATCCGGACCAGAACTTTTTCCCCTCTCCTGGAACGATCACGCGTCTGCGGGAGCCCTCCGGTCCGGGCGTTCGCCTGGACTCGGGAGTCTATCAAGGCTTCACGGTTCCGATGGACTACGATCCGCTGCTGGCGAAGCTGGCCGTGTGGGCCGGCACAAGGGAGGAAGCCATCCAGCGTCTGACCCGTGCGTTGGGTGAATATCACGTGGCCGGCATTCGCACCAACCTCGCCTTTTTTCGACGGCTTGCGGCCGACCCCGTTTTCCGGGAAGGCCGGCTTGACACCGGGTTCATCGAGGGGTTTCTCGCTCGAAGCGGGGCCACTGCCGCCGATCCGGACACCGAACGGGTAGCGGCGCTGGTGGCCGCCATTCATGCGAGATCGCAAAAGCCCGAGGCGCCGCCCGGACCGGCGGTCTCTCGCTGGCGGGCCGACGGAAGGGAGCAGTTCCTCCGATGACCGTAATCCGGCTGAACGGACGCGAAATCCGCCTGGACTTCACGCAGGAGGGTGAAACCTGGCGGTTTCGCGTCGAGTCTGAAGTAGAGAGGACGGCCGGCGTGCGTCAGGTGGCGCCGGGCGTGTATTCAGTGATCCTCGACGGACGAAGCTACGAGGCGACCCTGGATGGAAACTGCGTCTCGGTTGGCGGGCGGGCTTTCGAGGTTGAGATCGTCGATACGCGGCGCTGGAGCCGGGAGGGGAATCATGCGCACGCCGGAGGCCGCCAGAATGTTTCCTCCGCCATGCCGGGCAAGGTGATTCGCGTGCTGGTGGCAGCAGGTGACGAAGTTGAAGCCGGTCAAGGGCTGATCGTCGTGGAAGCCATGAAGATGCAGAACGAGCTGAAGGCCATCCGGGCCGGCCGCGTGCGGACGGTGACGACGATGGCGGGCAGAACCGTCAACGCCGGCGAGATCCTGGCGACCATCGAGTGAAGCATAATCAAGTCATGGCCGAATCGGTTTGTCCTGACTGCGGTGGCTCCGGTTGGAAGATCGTGGAGCGCGAGGGCGAATCGGGAGCTGTGCGCTGCCACTGCCGCGACGGCGAGCGTGCCGGTCTGATCGAGGAGCGCTCCGGTATTCCGCCGCTGTATCGCAACGCCTCGCTGGATAATTTCAGGCTGCCGGCCGACAACCCTACTGCGAATCGGGGACTGGCTACGGTGCTGCTGGCGGTGAAAGCCTTCGCTCGAGAATTTCCAACTGACAGGAAGCCCGGACTGCTGCTGATCGGCGAGCCCGGCGTTGGCAAGACGCATCTGGCCGTAGCGGCGCTGCGGATCCTGATCGCGCGGGGCTTCGAAGGCGTCTTTTTCGATTACCAGAAACTGCTAGAAAAGATTCGATCGGGCTACGACCAAAGCTCCGGCGCGAGCGACCGCGCCGCTTACCGGGCCGCCCTCGATGCGGAAGTGCTGCTGCTCGACGATCTGGGCACCCATCGCGTCACCGAGTGGGTGGAGGACACCGTCACGGCGATCATTACGGATCGTTGCAACAACCGCAAACCGCTCATCGCCACTACGAATTTGCCGGACCCGGAAGTGGGCGATACCGTCGTCGAGCGGGATTCGGGACTGCCGCAAAAAGCTTACGCCAAAGTCACCCTCGCCGAACGCGTCGGGGAGAGAGCACGCTCCCGCCTGTTTGAAATGTGCAAGGTCATCCGTATGCCTTCGGTCGAGGATTACCGTCTGCGCAAGAGCGGAAAGGCCTATTGAGCAGCCGATGAGCCGCTCCAGCCGTTTGGCTATTCTCGCATTGCTGGCCGCCGCGAGCGGTTGGACGGCCGAGTTCGTGCAGGCGGTCGAATTTCCCTACTATCATCATCCCCGCCCGCTTTGGGAGCGGGAACTGGTGTGGCTGAAGAATATCGGCATCCGCACGGTGGCGTTTTCGGCGGCCGACAAGGTTCCGAAGTCGGATCCGCGAGCCGATCTGGCGGGGTTTCTGCAGATCCTGCGCCGCCTGGGAATGCGGGCCTGGATCTACGACGTCTCGCCGGGGCTGACTGCCATGCTCGAGGCGCAACTGGAACGGCATGGCGGACCGATCGCGTTTGCCGAGGGGCCGTCGAAGCTGGACGCGCCTGCGCCGCCTTCGCCCGTTACCCGGATCCCGGCTACGGCCCAGGATACCCTGCGACGCAGCCGCGAGGCTTTGGCCGGCGGGCGAGGTTCACTCCTGTGGACGGATGTCGAGGACACGCTGGCTCCGTATCTGAACCGCGGCATCGTTTCATTCTCCGGAGAGGAGCGGGCCGGCGGCGCCACTCTCCGGCGCAACGCCGCCCTCCTGCATTACTGGGCCGCGATTCTGCCGTCGATGAGTACCGAGCGCAAGCTGACGGGCAAGATTCCCGCCGTGCAACTGCTTTCAGCGGGGCCGCGCGGAGTTTCGGCGGTCGCCGTTTCCAATCCCGGCGCCTCCGAAATCACCGGCCCGCTGCGCGTCCTCGATCCCAGCGTGTCACGCGAGTTGATCATTCCCAAGGTCCATGTGCCCGCGGGGGAAAGCCTGTGGCTGCCGGTGAACGTCCCGCTCGCCAACGGGGGACTGTGCGAAGATTGCGCCGCATTTGCGCCCGGGGACCGTATTGTCTACGCTACGGCCGAGTTGCATGCGATCGAGTTCGAAAACGGCATCCTGGCTTGCGAGTTCAGCGCGCCCGTCCCGGGTGAAGTCGTAATCCATCTTTCCCGAACTCCGAGCGGACCTCTCATCGCCGGCGGACGCCCCGCCGATTTCGAGTGGGACGAGAAAAACTCCGTTGTCCGCCTCAAGATTCCAGCCGGTAAAGGCGCTCTGAACCGTGTTCGCATCGGACTGGCGGTCGAGGCGCCGGACGCATCGGCGTTCTTCGCCGGACCTTCGCGGCTGGTGATCGGCCGGGCAAATGTCGTCTCCACCAATTATTCCTCGGACGCTCTGGCGGGCCGCTCCCGGTTGCTTGCGCCCGCCGGTTATCGTCTCAAGGCGGTTCCGAAGTCGCCCATGGAGATCGACTATGAAATCTACATCCCCGCCGACGCGCCTCATGACGCTACCCACGGCGAGTTCGTGACGCTGGCTCTCGAGGCCGATGGCGTGCGTCTCGGCCGGTCCCGCCTGCAGTTGTTTCGTCCCGCGTCATTGCGGATTCGGGAAGCCATCCCCCTGCGCCTGGGCCCGGACGCCGAGTTGGCGCTCGATCCGCCGCTCGTGTCCTTCGACCCTCAGGCTGGGCGCGAGATTCGCATCGCGGTCCGGAACAACTATCCGTCGATACAAAACTATGTAGTGGAACTTTCAGGCAAGGGACTCACCTTCTTGCCTGCCCGGACCGAGATCAGCATCGCCGCCTCCACGGAGCGTGAAATCCCGGTGCGTATTTTCTGCGAGGGACCGGCGGACGGATTGAAGGAAGCGGTCATCCAGGTCTCCGGCGCAGCCGACCTCAATCAGAAATTTCAAGCTGTTCCGCTGGCACGAGGACAGACAGTGGCGTACGCGCGGGATCTGGATGGCGATGGAATCGCCGACTACGTCCTCGAGAACCAGCGCGCACGAGCCTCGTTTTCCGGAGTGGATGGCCGCTGGATGGAGTGGGTCTGGAAGGACTCGAACCTCAATTTCCTGCCGGATGCGGGCACATTACCAGGCGCGGCGCTGGAATGGGCGCAGGCGTCCCGCGGCGGTCTCGAGTTTCGCTGGAAATCGGGAAGCCGGAAGGTGTCGCTGGATGCGAAGAACCGGCTGTCCATCGAGCAGGACGGGCCACTACCGCAGGAGATCCTGAAGCAGGAAAAGAGAAGCGGCGTCAGCCTCGAGGTCGAACGGTCCGGCGGCAATCGCGCCGTGTACATTCTGGAGCAGACAAAATAAATGCGAGGTCCGCTCAGAACGCATTTGGCGGAGTTGAAGTAACCTCGAACGAGGGTGGGGCGGTCGAGTTGCGAGATCAT
>DATJFH010000386.1:0-32772 GCA_035495815.1 Bryobacteraceae bacterium | reverse complement strand
TCTGAAGTTTTACGACATCTGGGAGACGGTGAAGCGCGCGGTCGCGCAGGTGGCCAAGAGCGGCGTCCGATTTCTGACTGTCCACGCGAGCGGAGCCGTCATGCGCGCGGCGGTGGAAGGGCGCGGCTCTTCAAGACTGCGGCTGCTGGCGGTCACCGTGCTGACGAGCTTCGACCGGAACGATCTGGCCGAGCTGGGCTACTCCTGTGAAGTCTCCGAACTGGTCGATCTGCTGGTGCGGCGGGCGGTGGCGAGCGGAGTCGACGGGCTGATCACGTCCCCGCTCGAAGTCGCCGCCGTGCGGGCGGTCGCCGGACCTCAATCCATCCTGATTACACCCGGAGTCCGCTCCGCCGGCGCCGGCAAAGGCGACCAGAAGCGGGTGGCGACCCCTGCCGAAGCGCTGCGCGCGGGGGCGGACTACGTGGTGATCGGGCGGCAGATTACCCGTTCCGCCGACCCGGCGTCTGAAGTCGCCCGGGTGCTGGAAGAAATTTCTGCGTTTACCTGATTCAATTCAGCCCGGGATTCCGCTTATTCGGTAGAGAGACGAAATATGACACTCACCGAAAAGAATCTCGTACAGCAGTCATTTGCGCGGGTGGCTCCCATCGCCGAGGTAGCCGCCGAGCTGTTCTACGGCCGCTTGTTCGAGCTCGACCCGTCGCTGAAGCCGATGTTTCGAGGCGACATGAAGGACCAGGGCCGCAAGCTGATGCAGATGCTGGCTGTCGCCGTGCGCGGCCTGGACCGGCTGCAGGATATTCTGCCCGCGCTGCGGCAGCTCGGCCAGCGGCACGCGGATTACGGTGTCCGCGACGAGGATTACGACACCGTGGGCGAGGCGCTGCTGTGGACGCTCGAGAAGGGGCTCGGGGAGGCATTCACGCCGGAAGTGAAGGCCGCCTGGGCGAAAGTGTACGGCATCCTCACGACCGAAATGAAGGCCGCCGCCGAGCTCGAAGTGTGCGCGGTTTAGCCGCTTCTTTTTCGGCGGACCGTCAGGCCAGGATTCCCTTCACCACTTCACCGTGCACGTCGGTGAGCCGGAAGTCACGGCCGCTGTACCGGTAGGTGAGTTTCGTGTGATCCATTCCCAGCAGATGCAGCATGGTGGCGTGCAGGTCATGGGGATGGACGGGCTTGTCCACGGCTTTGAATCCGAAATCGTCGGTATTTCCGTAGGTGATGCCGCCCTTGATTCCTCCGCCGGCGATCAGCATGGAGTAGCCGTGGCTGTTGTGGTCGCGCCCGTTCTGCACCTTGACCAGGCCGCTGGTCTCGACCGCCGGCGTGCGGCCGAATTCGCCGCCGATGAGGACGATGGTGTCCTGCAGCAGGCCGCGCGATTTCAGATCCTTCAACAGCGAAGCGATCGGCTTATCGGCGGTCTCCGCCAGCCTGCGGTGGATCATGATGTCGTCGTGATTGTCCCAGGGCTGGCCGTTGCCGTAGTAGACCTGCACCATGCGCACGCCGCGCTCGATGAGCCGCAGCGCCATCAGGCAGCCGCGTCCGAAATCGCCGTCGCCGTAGCGCTCCCGCACGGCCGCCGGCTCCCGGCCGATGTCGAACGCCTCCGGGGCTTCGGTCTGCATGCGGAAGGCGATCTCCATGGACTGGATGCTGGCTTCGAGCTGAGGATCGGCGCCGTCGCGTTCTTCCTGCATGCGGTTCAGCTTGCCCAGCAGGTCGAGCTGCCGCCGCTGCTCCTCGCGCGAGAACTTCCGGTTCTTGATGAACTGGATCAGCTTGTCGGGAGCGGTTTCGTTGTTGGGAATATAGGTGCCCTGGTAGACCGCGGGCAGGAAGCTGGAGCCCCACAGCTCCGGCCCCACCACGGGCAGCCCGGGGCACAGGACGATGTAGCCGGGCAGGTTCTGGTTCTCGGTCCCCAGTCCGTAGGTGAGCCAGGAGCCCATGGAGGGACGGCCCGGAAGTTTGTCTCCGGTGTTCATCATGAACAGCGACGGCTCGTGATTCGGGCGGTCGGTGTACATGGACCGGATCACGCAGATATCGTCCAGGCATTCGCCGACATTGGGGAAGATCTCGCTCAGCTCGGTTCCGCACTGGCCGAATTTTTTGAACTGGAACGGACTCTTCAGCAGGTTGCCGGTCTTGCGCTCGGTACGCAGATTCGGAGTCGGCATGGGCTGGCCGTGATACCGGGTCAGCATCGGCTTGGGATCGAACGTATCCACCTGGCTCGGTCCGCCGTTGAGGAACAGGAAGATGACGCGCCTGGCTTTGGGCGCGAAATGCGAGGGCTTCACTTCGAGCGGACCCCGCGCCGGCTCGTTGGCCGCGAGCAGGCTGCCCAGGCCCAGCATTCCGAATCCGGAACCGATCGTGCTCAATACTTCGCGTCGCGTCATCATGCTCCCTCACTGGACGAAACTGAACTCATTCGAGCTCAACAGAACTTGCGCGTACTGCGGCCAGGCATCATCGCCCTGGCGCAGGAACTGGAGCCCGAGAGCCATCTCCTGTTTGGTCGGGGCGCGGCTGAACAGGAGGCGGTAGGCTTCGTCGATGCGCGCCGTATCTTCACCCCGCAGCCGCGCGGCCAGGGCTTTGGCCTGATCCGCAACCAGCGGGCTGTTCATGAAGAACAGCCGCTGCAGCGGGACGTTGGTCGAGAGCCGCTGCTCGCTGGTATTGTTGGGGCTGGGAAAATCGAACAGCGCGAGCATGCCGTCCAGCTTCCTGCGGCTGATGAATCCGTAGACGGTTCTGCGCCTGTTTTCCGGCGTGAGCTGCTCGGCCTGCCCGCCGGGCTTCAGATCGAGATTGCCTGACACGAACAGCAGCGAGTCGCGCAGCGCTTCGGCGTCGAGCCGGCGGCGGTTGGCCCGCCATACCAGGCGGTTCTCGGGATCCAGGGCGAAATTCCTGGCGGAGGCGCCGGCGCTCAGGGCATAGGCCGCCGACAGCATGATCTCGCGGTGCATGGCTTTGATCGACCACTGGTTCTCGACGAAGCGGGCGGCCAGGTAATCGAGCAGCTCCGGATGGCGGGGACGGTCGCCAAGCTGGCCGAAATTGCTGGGAGTGCGCACCAGGCCCTGTCCGAAATGTCTCTGCCAGATGCGGTTGACCATGACGCGGGCGGTGAGCGGATTGTTGGGGTCGGCGATGGCTTCCGCCAGCTCCAGCCGTCCGCTGCCCCGGGTGAAGGGCTTGCGCTCGGCGGGCGAGAGGATGGCCAGAAATCGCCGTGGCGCTTCTTCACCGGGGCTGTCGGCGCTGCCGCGCAGCAGGACATGCATGTTCGACGGCTTCTTGACGTCCTGAATGGCGTGCAGGAACGGGAACTGCGGAGGCTGGGTCTTCTTCAGCTCCTCGAGTGAGGCGCGCATGGATTCGAGGTGGCTCTTCCACTCGCCCTGCAGGAAGCGGTCGATCTTCTTGTCGCCATAGTAGAGGACGCCGGTCTCCCCGAAGATATCGCGCCAGAGGAAGTATTTGTCTCGCGCCAGGGAAAGCAGATCGGCCCGGGAAAGATCGCGCCGTTCGTTGGAACCGCCCAGGCGAATGTGATTCTGGTCGTCGATCCTCTTTTTCTCTTTGTTCACGGCCAGCAGGAAGCTCTGAAACTCTTCCGGGTCTTTTGCCGGCAGGAAGGGATGCTCCTTCTTGGGCTTCTTGAGGTAGGTCGACCAGCGCTCGAGCGTCTCGGCGTCGAGCCCTTCGGCGGCGGCGATCGCTTTGGCGTCTGCCTTGGGCTGGTCGAGTCTGGCGGCTGCTTTGAGGTATTGCGCGGTCCTGGCGGCCAGGATCTCGCTTAGCCCGGTGGCCTGCGCATGCAGGAAATCCTTGATGGCGGCTTCCTGATCGTCCACCTGCTTCTTGTGCTTCTTGAAGGCGGCGACCTCGGATTCCGGCGCCAGGGGGATCTCGTGGTATTCGGTGCTTTTGAAGATGCCGAGCAGGGAGTAGTAATCCTGGGTGGGGATCGGATCGAACTTGTGGTCGTGACACTGCGCGCAGGCCACCGTGAGTCCGAGAAATCCGCGCGTGGTCACGTCCACGCGATCGTCCTGGAATTCGGGGCTGTTGGCGTAGAAGGCCAGTCCCGGCTCGTACTTCCCGGGATCTTTCTCGGGCAGCAGGTCGCCGGCGATCTGGGCTTTGACGAAGACGTCGTACGGCATGTCCTCGTTGAAGGCGCGGATCACCCAGTCGCGGTACCGGAACGAGTTGGGCAAAGGCTCGTCCTTGGTGGAATTCAGCTTGTCGTCGGAATAGCGCGCAACATCCAGCCAGTACCGGCCCCAACGCTCTCCGTAGCGCGGGGAGGCGAGCAGGCGGTCGATCACTTTGGCGAAGGCGTCTTTCGAAGTGTCGCGCAGGAATGCGTCGACCTCTGCGGGAAGAGGCGGCAATCCGGTGAGATCGAGGGTAGCCCGGCGGATCAGGGTATGCTTGTCGGCCGTGCGGACCGGCTTCAGTCCTTTTTCTTCGAGTCTGGCAAGAATGAAGCGGTCGATGGGACCGCGGGGCCAGGTTTTGTCCTTGACCGCCGGAGGTTCGGGCTTGCGCACGGGCTGAAAGGCCCAGTAGGCGCGCTGCTCGGGCGTGATGACGTACCCGGTCCCGGCTGGGGCGGCGGCGGACTCGGGCCAGACGGCGCCGTCCCTGATCCACTCCCGGAGATCGGCGATCTCCTTGTCGGCGAGCTTGCCTTGCGGCGGCATCTTCAGGCGTTCATGGGTCTGCGCGACGGCCTGTATCAGCAGGCTCTTGTCGGGATCGCCGGGGGTGACCGCCGCTCCGGATTTGCCTCCTTTGAGGAGCGTCGCGCGGCTGGTCATTTCGAGCCCGCCCATGCGCGACGCCGTGTGGCAGGTGAAACAGTTCTTCGCCAGCACCGGGCGCACCCGCATCTCGAAGAAGTCACGCTGTTCGGCGACCGAGGCCGCGGGCAGGTTCGGGGCGAAAAGAACGAGCGCCAGCGAAATGATGGGGCACCTGGTTCCTGTCACGACTACGATTTTACGCTTTTTTGGACCTCCGGCACACATTTGCAATCCGGCTCCGAAGGCGCCATGCTGCCTCGAGAATGTTCCGACTGGTTCTTGTCCTCTCCCTGCCGGTCCTGGCTCAGGACGCGCTGCTCGACCGGGCCGAAGTCAAGAAGGCCCTGGCCCACATCCAGGCCAATCACGAGCGCACGCTGGCCAGGCAGGTGACGATTGCGGAGATCGCCGCGCCTACGTTTCACGAAGCGGAGCGGGCGAAGCACATGGCGTCCGAGTTCCGCCGGGTCGGCCTCGAGAACGTAGAGATCGACCGTCAGGGCAACGTGCTTGGATGGCGGGAGGGCGAGAGCAAGGACTCGCTGGTGTTGGCGGCGCATCTGGATATTTCATTCGCCCCGGGCGTTGACACAAAGGTCCGCAAACAGGGCGCGCGCTGGTTCGGTCCCGGCCTCAGCGACGACAGCCGCGGGCTGGCCGCGCTGCTGGCCATCGCCGAGGCCATGAATCAGGCCGGCATCCGGACGCGGCGTACGATTCTGTTCGTGGCCAACGTGGGCGAGGAGGGGCTCGGGGATCTCAACGGCATCCGTTACCTGTTCAAGGAGAGCCCATACCGGGACCGCCTGCGGGAGTTCATCTCGATCGACGGCACGGATCCGGGCCGCATCGTCAACGGAGGGACGGGAGTCAAGCGATACCTGGTAACGGTGCGCGGACCGGGGGGGCACAGCTACGGAAATTTCGGACGGCCCAGCCCGATTCACGCCGCCGGACGGATCATCGACCGGCTGGCGGACATGGCGGTTCCGAAAACGCCGAAGAGCACGTTCAATGTCGGCAGGATCAGCGGCGGAACCGCAGTCAACGCGATCGCCGAGGAGTGCCGGTTCGAGGTGGATCTGCGGTCGGAGGACCCGGGCGTGCTGGACAAGATCGAGCTTCATTTTTTCGAAGCGATCCGGCTGGGCGTGGAGCAGGAGAACCAAGCCCGGGCGGCCTCGAATTCCAAGCTGACGGCGGAGCGAAAGCTGGTGAGCAATCGCCCCGCGGGCCGGACGGCGGAATCGAGCGCGCTGGTTCGAGCCGCGCTCTGGGCGTCGGAAGCAACCGGGCACAGGCCGGACCTTACTTTCAGCAGCACGGACTCCAATCTGCCGATCAGCCTGGGGATTCCGGCGGTCACGATGGGCGGCGGAGGCAGGTCCGACAACGCGCACTCGCTGGCCGAATGGTACGAGCCGGCGGAGGCCTGGAAAGGCCCGCAGACGGTCCTTCTGGCCATTCTGCGATACGACTCGCGCTGAAATCATTTCGGCATTCATCCGGCTCAATCAGGTTGCATAAGCCCGCATCGGCCCATACAATGAGGGTTCGAAGTTTTTCCAGCGCAAAGGACATAGCGATGAGCACCACAACCGGGGCGGGCCTTGAAGGGGTGATCGCCGGAGAGTCGGAGATCTGTTACATCGACGGATATGCCGGTATCCTCAGTTATCGTGGATATAACATCCATACTCTGGCTGATCACGCCACCTTCGAGGAGGTCGTCTACCTGTTGTGGAATGGACGCCTGCCGAAGAAGAACGAGCTCGAAGCTCTGAGGAGCGAGCTGGCTGCCAACCGGGCGCTGCCGCCGCAGGTGGTGGATTTTCTGAGAACGGCGGGGAAGGCGGTTCCGATGGACGTTCTGCGCACCGCCGTCTCGATGCTGAGTCTGTATGATCCGGCGGCGCGGGACAATTCTCCGGAAGCCAACCGGCTGAAGGCCGTGAAGCTGATGGCTCAGACGCCGACCATCGTCAGCACGTTCGACAGGCTGCGGAAAGGCAGTCCGCTGGTGGCGGACGATCCGAGCCTCGGTCTGGCGGCCAACTTCCTGTACACGCTTACGGGGAAGCGGCCCGATGACGTGATGGAGCACACTTTCGACGTGGCGCTGACGTTGCACGCGGACCATGAGCTGAACGCGTCCACCTTCGCCGCCCGGGTGACGGCGGCGACTCTCTCCGATATCTATTCGTCGATCACTTCGGCCATCGGGGCGCTGAAAGGGCCCCTGCACGGGGGGGCAAACGAGGACGTGATCCGTCTGCTGCTGAAGGTGCACAGTCCGGCCGAGGCAGCCCAGATGGCCAGCGATATGCTCGCGCAAGGCAAGAAGATCCCCGGCTTCGGACATCGGGTCTACCGCACCGAGGATCCCCGCGCCACGCACTTGCGCGTCCTCTCCGAGGAGCTGGGAAAGCGGACCGGACACACCAACCTGTTCCTGGAATCGCAGCGGGTCGAGCAGACGGTGAAGGAGGAAAAGAAGCTGAACGCCAATGTCGACTTCTATTCCGCTTCGACATACTATTCGCTGGGGATACCGGTGGACCTGTTTACTCCGGTGTTTGCCGTGAGCCGCATGTCCGGCTGGACGGCGCACGTGCTGGAGCAATATCACAACAACCGTCTGATCCGGCCGCGCGCCGAATATAAGGGCAACGCGGATGGAATGCCGTGGATCCCCTTAGAGAAGCGCTGAATGGACGAAAAAAATTACTACAGCGAATCGCAGGCCAGCAAGCCGGCCAGACTGCAATGTCCCTTCTGCCGGACGACAGAGTCGTACGACCTGAAATGGATGGTGCGCAAGAAAAAGGACCGCCTTCCACCGGGCGCCGACGACCGGGACCGCGCCAAGTTCCAGAAGGCGCAGGGCTACATGGTGCTGCTGGATGACAAGGTGGTGTGCCGGAACCTGCGCTGCCGGAAGCGGTTCGACATCTCCGGCGTCAAGTCCATGGCCTACCTGAGCGAGATGAGTGGGCTCCCCCAGCCGGATTAACGACGGCCTTCGCCGGTGGCAGGCGGAATGGTCCGCCGGAGCGGATCTGGCGGCGCGGCAGGCGGGCGCTGTGAGAAGCTCCTTTCTGGCCGCGGCTGCGCTGCGCGATCATTGGCGCGCCTACCGGGATAATCTGAATTCGCACGAACAGGGCGTAATGGTGGTGTCGCTTCTGAAAGTGCTCGATCACCTTGAAATGGCGACCGGCCAAAAGCCGGAGAGAGCCGAAGTGGACGACATTTTCGATCTGCTCCCGGCGGTGCGTATCGCCGCCCGGGCGGCGTTCGACCGCGGCGAGATCATTCCGGCGCATGTCACCCTGGGAGAACTGGCTCTGGTATCGGCCGACCAGACATCGGCCGCCGAACTGTCGGCGGCTCTCGAGCACTGTTCCGCCGTCAGCGCCGCCAACTGCGGAGAGGATCTGAGGGAACGGCTCGGACTTTTTGCGTCCTTGGGTTTCCGAGCAGCCTGGATCGGGAAAGCCGTCCGGATTCTGGAGGGATGACGGGCCGGAAGTGTGTCCACCGGTCCGCGCCGTGTGTCGAAATGGACCTATTTGCCGGCGGGCGGTGGCGATGAAACCATCGAAAGCAGCAGGCAAAGTATCACGAGACCCGCGAGAATATTGGCGATCAGCATAGTGGCATCCCCACCCTTACAAAAAATAGTGCAACTGGATGGCCGAACGTATCCGCTCGTTTTGTGTGGTACGTTGCGAGTATGCGAATGGATCTGGCGTTCGGAAAGACCGGGCTGACGGTGACCCTCCCGGAAGGATACAAGTATCGGGTGCTGGAGGCGCGGTCGGCGACACCGCTCCCGGATCCGGCGGGAGCGATCGAGCAGGGGCTGGACCATCCCATCGCTTCGGCGCCGCTGGCCGAACTGGCGCGCGGGAAGCGGAGCGCCGCCATTTCCGTTTGCGACATTACGCGTCCGGCGCCCAACCGGCAGGTGTTGCCGCCGCTGTTGGCTCGCCTTGAAAGCGCCGGCATACCACGGGAATCGATCGTGATCCTGATCGCGACCGGCCTGCACCGGCCGGCCACCGAATCCGAGATTCGGGAGATCGTGGGTGAGTCCATCGCCTCTACTTATCGGGTGGAAAACCATAATGCCCGGGAAATCGGCGAACACCGCGCGCTGGGTTCGACGGCGTCGGGCACTCCGGTCCATATCGACGAGCGGTTCGTCGCGGCGGACCTGCGGATTACCCTGGGGTTCATCGAGCCACACCTGATGCTGGGCTTCTCGGGCGGGAGGAAGCTGGTGGCTCCGGGGCTGGCGGCTCAGGAGACGATCAAGGTTCTGCACAGCCCGAAGTTCATGCGCGACGGGCGGTCGGTGGAAGGGTCGATCGAAGACAACCCTCTGCATCGCGAACTGCTCGAAATCGCGCGCATGGCGCGGCACGATTTCATGCTGGACGTGGCCCTGACCCGCGACCGCCGGATCGCCGGCGTATTCGCGGGCAACCCGGTGGAAGCGCACCGCCAGGGCGTGGAATTTGTCTCGCGGGTGATGCTGGAGACGCTCAGCAAGCCGGTGGACGCGGTGATCACGACCAGCGCCGGCTATCCGCTCGATCTGACGTTTTACCAGGCGATCAAAGGGGTTACGGCGGCTTCCCACATCGTATAGCCGGGCGGGAGGATCCTGCTGGTGGCGGAGTGCCGGGAAGGCGCGGGCGCAGCCGAATTCACGCGGATGCTGGCGGAGAATCCGTCGGACCGCCGCTTCATGGACCACATTGCGGGCGCTCCGGTGGTGGTCGACCAATGGCAGCTGGAGAAGCTGGGTCTGGTGACGGCGAAGCTGAATCTGCTGTACTACGTCCCGGGTCTGCCGGCGGAATACCACGCGTCGTTGTGGGGTAAATCTTACGGCACGGCGCACGCCGCAGTCGAAGCTTTGACGGCGTCGCTGCCGCCGGGCGCGACCATCGCCGTGATGCCGGAAGGGCCGTACGTGCTGGCCCGATGCGAGGACCTGACCGGAGCAGCCGCTTAGGAAGAAGTGGGCGGACAGAGTTTCCCGGGGAGCCGTTGTATCATGGCCGGGAACCTATGCCACGTCGTCCCTTCTGGATCACCGGAGCCGTTACCGCGGCGCTTGCCTACGCGGCTTTACAGAGCTCCAATCCGCAGCCGGGCCGCGACCGGACCGACGCGCCGGCGCAATTCGAAGTAGGCCGCAAATCCATTCCGACGGCGGAGACCACTTCCCGCTTCATGAATCCCACGCAAGCCGAGCCGGAGCCGCCCGCCGACGCACGCATTACCGGGGCCCTGCGGATGACCGACGACACCCGCTCCGACGATTTTCCGGATATCGTCACGAATCCCAAAAATCGGGAAGAAGTATGGTGCGGTTGGCTCAGCTACAGCGGGCGCCGCGATGAGTTCCGGCTGTCCCGCTTCAACGCGAAAACCAAAACGTGGAACGCTTGGAACCGCGTGCCGGGGTCGAACGGCGACATCTGGCGTCCACAACTGGCATTCGACGGGCAGGGGCGGCTGTGGGCCATCTGGTCCATGCAGGTGGACGGGAATTTCGATCTCTACGCGCGCTGGTTCGACGGGAAGGAGTGGGGTCCGCTGGACCGGTTGACGTCCGCTCCGCAGGCCGACTTCGATCACCGGGTCGCGACAGACGGTCAGGGCCGGATATGGGTTGCGTGGCAGGGTTTTCGAAACGGCCAGTCCGATATTTTTCTAATCTCTTACGACGGCCAGAGTTGGGGGAAAGAGGTGCGGATCAGCGACAGTCCCCGCAACGACTGGGAGCCTGCGCTGGCGGTGGATTCGCGGGGCGCGGTGACGGTGGCCTGGGACACGTACGACCGGGGTAACTACGACGTGCGCATGCGCACATACGCGGACGGACAGCTATCGGCGGTGGCGACCGCGGCGGGCACTGCCCGCATGGAGATACGGCCGACGCTGGCGTTCGATGCGAAGGACCGTCTGTGGATCGCGTACGAGGCGGGCCCGGTGAACTGGGCCAAGGATTACGGGGCGGTCATTCCGGCGGCCAAGACGCCGGGCACGGTCATTCACGGCGAGCGGCGCGTGGAAGCGGTCGTCTATTCAGGCGGGCGGCGGCTGGGAATGGCGCCGGAAGTGAGCGCCAAGCTGCCCAAGCGCAATCCGAAGGTTTATGCCGCGTCGACCGAGCCCATCTTCGGCGGCGGACGAATCATCGCCGGGGCTGACGGCCGCATCCATCTTCTGATCCGCAATCAGAGCGGCGCCGGTTTTGCCACGTATTGGCGCGAGTACATCACGACGCTGACGGACAAGGGATGGACGGATCCCGCCCCGCTGCCGTTCAGCGTCGGCCGCCTGAGCATGCGGGCGGCGGCGGCTCCCGGACCGGAGGGGAGCCTGTGGCTGGCCTGGCCCCGCGACAACGATCCCAGATTCTCGATCTTCATCAACCTGCCCGAGGAGACGCTGATCGAGAACGTGTATACGGGCAGGTACGATCCCGGGACGGCCGTTTCCGAGCCGGTGATCGAGGCCCGGGAGCCGGTCGTCAAGCCATCCGCGGCTGCTCACGACGACGCGGCGGAAGCGGCCGGCGTGCGGGCCATCCGCGCCCATCGTTCCAAGGCCGGTAGAGCCTCGCTGCGGGTTCTGCGCGGCGACATTCACCGACACACGGAGTTCTCGCCGGACTTGCGCAGCGTCCCGGACGGCAGCTTCCTGGACTTCTACCGTTACATGCTGGACGCCGCCTCGATGGACTGGGGCATGATCTCCGACCACCAGGCCGGGGGCGACCGCGAGTACTGGTGGTGGCTCGGCCAGAAGGCGACCGATCTCTACCATTCCCCGCCGAACTACGTGGCCATGTACGGTTACGAGCGATCGGTCTCGTATCCCAACGGGCACCGGAATATCGTGCATACCCGGCGCGGATTCACGGCCGTGCCGTTCTTCCAGGGACTCGAGACGACCCTCCGTTACCACAACGGCGTGCAAAGCGTGTTGGATGGAGATACCAGGATGCTGTACGACGAGATCCGGCGCACGGGGGGGATTGCGGTCAGCCACACCAGCGCAACCACGATGGGGACCGACTGGCGGGATAACAACAAGGACCTCGAACCGGTGGTCGAAATTTTCCAGGGTGACCGCTACTCCTACGAGTGCGCCGGCTGTCCGCTGTCGGACACCCGGAACGTGCCGGAAAACGATCTCCAGGCTCCGCGTCCGAAAGGGTACGTGCACAATGCCTGGGCGAAGGGCTACCGGCTGGGGGTAATCGCCAGCTCGGACCATGTCTCGACGCACCTGTCGTACGCGCTGATTTACAGCGAAGACACGACCAGGGAGGCGGTGCAGAACGCGCTGCGGAAACGTCACACTTATGCGTCGACCGACAACATCATTCTCGATTTCCGTCTGGGAGATCACTTCATGGGAGAGGAGTTCGACGCCAGGAGCGTGCCTCCGATAACCGCCAGGATTACCGGGACCGCGCCGGTGAAGGAAGTTGCGGTGATCCGCAACAACCAGGTGATCTATCATACGGAGCCTGGCAAATCGGTCGCGGAGGTACGTTATCAGGATCTGCAGCCCGCCAGGGGACTGAATTATTACTATATCCGCGGCGTCCAAAGTGACGGGAACGTGGTCTGGGGCTCGCCGATCTGGGTAAATGTCAAGTAGGTGAAGCTCGGGGTCTAAAGCTTTCGCCCTAGAAACATAGTAAGTTGGGATGATAAAGAACAAGAGCTTTAGTGCCGATCTCTGAAACCGGTAGCATCGCTCTCTTCAGGTCATGTCGATAGTTGACATAGTATGTGTCTCGGCGGCGGTCTATTTTGCCGTTCTGGTGGTGATGTATCGCCGCCACGCCGCGACTGCCAAGACCTGGGCGGCGGCGAGCGAGTCCAATTTCCGGCAACTGTTCGAATCCGCTCCGCTGGCGTGCCAGGAAACGGACCTGGAAGGCGTCATCCGGCGCGTCAACCGGAAATTGTGCCATCTGCGCGGGATGGAGCCTGGGGAGATACTGGGACGGCATTACTCGGACTTCAGCCCGGAAGGAGATCGGGAGCGAGTCCGCCAGGAAACTCAACTCAAGCTCGAAGGCGCAATGCCGCTGGTCCCGGAGAAGCAATACTATCTGCGTAAGGGCGGCGAGATCATCACTGTTCAGGTTTACGAGACGCTGTTGCGGGACGCGAACGGCGCGATCATCGGCCTGCGGTCGGCGGCGCTGGATGTGTCGGAGCATATCCGGAAAGAGGAGGAGATCTGGCAGACCACAGCCGAGCTGCGGGCGATCTTCCAGGCGCTGCCGGATTTGTTCCTGAGGCTGGACAGGTCCGGGGCGATTCTCGACTACCGCAGTCCGCAGCCCTCCGCGCTGCTGGGCTCGGCCCAGGATCTGCCCGGCAAGAAAATCCAGGACCTGATACCGCCGGAAGCGGGGAGTCTGCTGGAGAAAGCGATCAGCCGGGTGCGGAAAACCAGCGCGATGGTGGCCATCGAGTTCTCGCTGCCGATGAAGGACGGGGAGATGTTTTTCGAAGCGCGGCTGATTCCGCTGCACTGGAAGGAAATCATCGCCATCATCCGCGACATCACGGAGCGGACGCGGGCGGAGAGGCGGGTCCACCAGTACGCGGAGGAAGTGCAGGAGAAGAACGCGGAACTGGCCTCGGCGCTGGCCACGGCCCGGGAAGCCACGCTGCTCAAAGGCCGTTTCCTGGCCAATATGAGCCACGAAATTCGCACTCCGATGAACGGAGTGCTGGGCATGACGGATCTGCTGCTGGAGACGCCGCTCAACAGCGAGCAGCGGGAGTACGCGGAAGCGGTCAAGCAGTCGGCCGGCGCGCTGCTGACGATCACCAACGACATTCTCGATCTTTCGAAGATCGAAGCGGGCCGGCTGACGATCGAGTGCATTCCCTTCGACATGGCGGCTGTCGCGAGCGACGTGACCGCCTGGTTCCGGGCGCGGGCCCGGGCAAAGGGCCTGGAGCTGACGACGCAGCTTCCGCCGGATCTCCCCAAGCTGGTCCGCGGCGACCCGGTCCGGCTGCGGCAGATTCTCACCAACCTGATCGGCAACGCGATCAAGTTCACCGATACCGGCCGGGTGGGATTGCGGCTCGAGGTCACCAATCTGACGGGCGAATCGCTAGCGGCCAAATTCTTCGTGGAGGATACCGGCATCGGAATCCCACCCGAGCACCGGGCCCAGCTGTTCGAGAGCTTTACGCAGGGCGACAGTTCGACGACGCGCAAGTACGGCGGGACCGGGCTGGGTCTGGCGATCTCGAAGCAACTGGTGGAACTGCTGGGGGGAACGATCGGAGTCGACAGCGAGCGCGGCCGCGGCAGTACCTTCTGGTTCACCGCGGTTTTCGAGCGGCGCTCCGCAGACGAGACGACGGTTGGAGGAGAGGAGGCGGCCGCGGCTTCCCCGCCGAGATTGGACGGCATGCGAGTTCTGGTGGTGGGCGGCGCGGCGCTCAACCCGGAGGAACTGCGGGCCCAACTGTCCTCGCTGGGGTGCGTGACCGAGGAGTTGGCGTCGGCAACCTGGATTGTCGCGGAACTGCGGCTGAAAGCGGAGACGGGGCGCCCGTTTCACGCGGTCCTGCTCGACATCGACGCGCCCGATTTCGACACTTCGGTGGGGGTCGAAATTGCGGCCGATCCGGTACTGTACAACACGGCGCTGATCGCTCTGACATCCGCTCCGGCAAAAGCCGACGACGCGCTGTTGCGGGAGAGGGGTTTCGCGTCCTGCCTTGCGAAACCGGCTCAACCGGCCGAACTTCAGCTGGCGCTTTCCCGGATATGGCGTACGGATCCGTCACCGATCTTTGCCCCGGCCCGCGCGCGCGCCGCCCAAATTCCCAGCGCGGGACAGGGCGACCAGGCAGAACCGACCCGGCCCCGGGTCCTGGTGGCGGAAGACAATTCGGTGAACCAGCTCATCGTCGTGCGCCTGCTCGAGAAGGCGGGGTTAAAGGCGGACGTAGTCTCGAACGGTTCGCAAGCCGTGGCCGCCATCGCCAACACGGTTTACGATCTGATTCTGATGGATTGCCAGATGCCGGAGATGGACGGCTTCGAGGCCACGGCGGAGATTCGCCGCCTGGAGGGCAACCAGCGGCACACGACCATCTGCGCCCTGACGGCGCACGCCATGGCGGGAGACCGCGAGCGCTGCCTGGCGGCCGGCATGGACGACTACATCAGCAAGCCTCTCACGGCCGGCGTGCTGCACAACAAAATCGCCTATTGGATTTACGAGCGGCCGAAAGCGGCCAGAGACAACGCGCACATGCAGCCCGTCTGAAAGCGGGCCGCCTCAGTCGCCGGACTTCCTGCACTGCAGCGCTTCGTGTGCGGCTTTTTCCATCGCGCTGAGCGGGGCCGATTCGCCGGTCCAGATTTCGAACTGGCGCACGGCCTGCTCGATGAACATCTCGATGCCGGGTATCACGATCTTCTTCTGTTCGCGGGCGCGCCGGATGAGAGTGGTTTCGAGCGGGTTATAGACCATGTCGAACACGATGTCCGCCGGAATTTCATCCTCGAAAAAGCAGCCGTCCAGGTGCGGGTACATGCCGACCGACGTGGAGTGCACGACGGCGTCGAACTTATGTTTCGCGACCTGGTCGCGGGCCAGCGGCTCGGCGCCGCAGGCTTTGGCCAGGGCTCGAACGCGATCCGGATTGCGGCCCGTGAGGGTGACTTTGGCTCCGGCGTCGATCAGAGCGCAGGCGGCGCCACGGGCTGCACCGCCGTTGCCCGCGATCAACACGCTGGCGCGCGCCGGGCGCAGATGGCGCGATAAAGGTACGGTGACCCCGGCCGCGTCCGTATTGGTCCCGCGCCATTTGCCGGCTTTGCGCCAGACCGTGTTCACGGCGCCGATGCGCCGGGCCAGCGGCTCGACGGCGTCCAGGTAGCGGATGATCTTCTGCTTGTGTGGAATGGTCACGCTGAACCCGGCCACCGGCAGAGACCCGGCGAAATCCACGAAGTCTTTCAACTGGGCCGGCGCCACCAGGAAGGGCAGATAGACCGAATCGAGGCGGCGGGCTTGAAACGCGCGGTTGTGGACCGCGGGCGAGATGGAGTGCCGGACCGGATCGGCGATCACGCCGTAAATCCTGGAGCCCTTCGACAGCTTATCCACGCGGTACAGGCGGCGGAGGTGATGGGCCGACACCTGGCCTGCCGCCGTGCCGTCGGCCGAGGCGGGCGCGGCATAGGTGTAGAGTCCGTTGAAGGAGGTAGATAATACGCGGGTGGCGAAGCCGGTCTCCCCCATCGCCAGCACCACCAGCGGTATTCGGGGATTCGAACGCGCCAGCGCCAGGACGCGGCCGCAGTCGGAAGGCTTGCGGGCCGTTGTGACCACCTTGTAGATGTCGGCGGGAACGTGCGTCATGCGTTTCAACACCGCATCCAGGTTGGGGGTGCTCTCGAAGTTGTGATACGAAACCACCAGCTTGGCATGGCTCCGCAGCGACTGGAGCCGGTCACCGGCCATTTCCGCCGTCTCAATTTCAAGGTCGACCGCCTGCGCGCCGGCTTCGGCGCCTGCCTCCAAAATCCGGATCTGATCCTCGATGCCGCCGTTGAATTTTCCATGATTCTGATGCCGCCGGCAGGTGGCCAGGATGGAACAGCCCGGATGACGCTCGAGCACGGTGCGGATGACATCGAGTCCCTGTTCCGGCCGGCTCAGATAGTCCAGGCGGAACTCGAGGAAGGGCTCGCTGGCCGCCGCCTCCCGGTCGGCGTGCTCGAGAAGTTGGACCGGGTCAGATATGCCGAGGGCGATGCAAATGCGGGGTAGTGTGAATCTGAGCGGCATCCAAAAGAGCCTCTAGAATACCACGCCGGCGCCGGCGGTCCTCCGGCCGGAAAACGGGCGCGTGGGGCGCGCTTCTGGATCCGAAGCATATGCCGATTTGACCGTGTCAGGCTGACCGCATGAATACCCGTGCGATCGACTTCGTAGTCCAGTTACTCAGCGGCGGTCCAGAGCATAAACGACGAACTTATCATTCTCGAAAACGGGCTGCCGGCCGGCCAGCTTATGTCCCGGTTTCAGGACGAGGAACCCGATCCCTTTTTCGGCGAGCTCAGTCCAGTCCCTTTCCGCCGGCGGACGCGCCATCAGGTCCTGCCAGCGGGACCACCACTGTTCACCGAAATCCTTGAAGTAGTTCACCTGCCCGCCGGACTTCCAGTCGATGTAGACGGAACGCAGCGCCTCGGAACGGAAGATACCCGGATGCAGGTCGCGTCCGGCGTCGGGAAAAAGAAAGACGGCCGATTTGGGTGTCGAGGAGCGGGCCCACGCGCTCAGTTCATCGAGCGCCGGATTGTGCAACGAAGGATAGTTCCTAACCTTCCCGTAGACGGGGATGACGAAGAAAGCGGTGACTGCCGCGGCGGCGACAGCCGGCCAGGCCGAGCGGAACTTCCGCTGATCTGCCCAAAGAGCCGCCAGAGCCAGGCCCGACAAAGCCAAAACAACCAGGATGCGATGCTGCGGGGGAAATTCCAGCACGCGCGTGTTCGTGGGGATGAGGTACGCCAGGATCAGCCACACAATCGACTCCAGGTAACGTTGCTCCCGAATCGCCACGCACGCGGCGACGCCGGCGAGCAGCGTCACCATGAGGGTAACGAACAGCAGCGCTCGCAGCGGTTGAAACTGGCTGGCCACGGCAAGCTTCAGGTGCTCCAGCATGAGGTAGGACAGGGGAATGCTGAGGATTCCGGTCAGCGGAAGGCCGAGCGCGAAGAAACGCAGATCGGGCGAAAGCTGACGGCGCAAACGGGCGACGCCGAGGAGCGTGACGGCATAAAGAAACAGGTAGTGCAGCAGCCAGACCGGCGCCCAGATGGAGATCCAGATGTAGGGCGCGCGCATGCGCTGGAGCGCTTCCTGCGGGGCGTCGAGCGTGGAGAGAAAAGTCTGGACCTGCGCGCCGCCGGCCTGGGCGCGTGAAGCGATCCACAACACGGCCAGCGCGAATACCAGGGCCGCCACTCCATAGAGAAGGTCGCGCCGGCGGTGCGATGGCAGGAGCGCCAGGACGCCATATACCACCCAGAAAGGATAGGTCGTGGGCGCATGCAGCAGGAACGCGACCGATGCGGCCAGACCCGCCGCCAGGTAGCGGCCGTGGGCCGCAAGCCCTACTGCCAGAAAAATCACCGGAAGCGCGAAGCCTCGCGGCGTGGGCTCGTATTCGAAGGTCAGGACCGACGGGCCGGAGATGGTCGCGCCCAGTGAGACGATGGCCGCCACCAGCAGAGACGCCGCCATCGAGAGACCGGCGGCCGAGGCCATCAGGTAGAGTCCCCAGATGCCCAGCGCGCGGAACAGGAACTGCTGGCCTTCAAGCAAAATCCGAAAGGGCAGGCC
The DNA here is from genome assembly GCA_035495815.1 of Bryobacteraceae bacterium. Lineage (GTDB taxonomy): Bacteria > Acidobacteriota > Terriglobia > Bryobacterales > Bryobacteraceae > DATJFH01. The sequence goes on along the minus strand of DATJFH010000386.1, from coordinate 14,529 downwards.
GGTCAGCTTGCGCAGCGCGATGACCGTTTCGTCGTAGATGGTGAAAGAGACATGGGGCTTCTGTACCAGCAAATCGTCCGCGAGGACGCTGGGGTCCCACATATGCTCGAGAATCGGCAGGTAGATCTGGGTATCCTGCTGGAGATAGGTGTGGCCGGGGAACTGGAAAAAGTTCAGACACGTGAGGGCGAGCACGGCGACGGACAAAAGCAGGCCGCTCTTCAATTCGCCGGCACCTTCCCGAGCTGCTGCTTCGTCCAGACGCGGTTCGGATTCAGCTCCAGCGACTTTGTAAACGCGCTCCGGGCCTCGGAGTTGCGCCCTGATTTGCGCATCGCCAGGCCGAGCCAGAGATAGGCTTCATCGGATTTCGGATCGAGCTCGATGGCTTTCTGAAAATCGCGGATGGCAAGATCCACGCCGCCCCCGAAAGCGGAAGGCAGATAGTAATTCCCGACGCCCCGGCTGACGTAAGCGGCCGCCAGTTTGGGATCGCGCTGTAGAGCCGCGGCGATGGCTTCCTGCGCCTTCTTTCCGTATTTGAGGCCGGCCAGGACGTTGACAGGGACGATCTGGCCGTAAAGCGTACCGAGGAGGCGATGGTATTCGGCGCGCTCCGGCTGCAGCGCGACGGCGCGCTCGCCGGCCTGAATACCGGCTTCGGCCGCCTGTTTGACGGCGCCCTTGTCGCGCAGTTCCTGGGCTACCTCCGCCAGGTAGGAGTTGGCCAGAGCGGCCTGGTACTGCGCGGCTGCGTCGCCGGGCGCTTTTTGGGCGGCAACTCCGGCGGCGGCGGCCAGCTTTTCGAGCGAGGCGCGGTCCTGGCGGTTGCGGGCGGATGCCAGTTCCGGACTCTGCGCCCACAGGCCCGCCGAAAGAATCGCGGATGCCAGGATCCGCTTCATAACTCCGCCACCCGCCGCTGGAACAGCAGGAAGTAAACTCCCAGGCAGAACAGCAGTACGCCGTTGACCGCCAGCACAACGGGCGCCGTAAAATGAGGCACCAGCCAGCCGGTCACCAGGCTGCCGAACGGCATCCCGCCGCGGAAGGCCACGTTGTAGACGCTCATCACCCGCCCGCGCATCTCGTTTCCCGTAATGAGCTGAACCAGCGACTGGATCAGCGCGAATACCGCAATCAATGCTACACCCGCAAGGAACAGCAGGACACAACTGAACGGAATCGACTTGGAAACCGCGAATCCGGCGATCAGCACGCCCAGGCAGGTGAGCATCACCAAAGCCACTTTCCCTTTATTGTGGATATTCCCCATGCCGGCAACCATCAGCGCTCCGGCCACTGCCCCTGCTCCGGACACCGACAGCATCAGGGTGAAGGTGAACGCAGTCCCGTGCAGCACGTCCTTGGCGAACACGGGAAGGAAGGTGAGCAGAGGAATGCCAAGCATCGTCATACAGAACGCCAGCACAATCAGGGCCACCATCGCGCCCTGATTCCGTATGAAGCCAAAGCCCTGCTTCATGCTGGTGAAGACCGAGACATCCGATTTTTTCGGAATGAATTTGATACGGAGCATTACCAGCGAAATGATAACCGCGATGAAGGATACGCCGTTGAGTCCAAAGCACCAGGCGTAGCCGAGGTAGGTGAAGGCGACGCCGCCGAGCGCCGGCCCGATCACACGGGCCACGTTGAACTGAATGGATTGAAGGGCGATGGCATTGGGCAGATCCTCCGGCTCGACCAGCGACGGCACCAGCGCCTGATAGGCCGGGCCACCGAAGGCCTGCGCTGTTCCAGCGACGAATGAAAGGGTCAGTATGTGCCAGATTCTCACCAGGTCAAAGGCGATGAGAAACGCGAGCAGGAAGGCACAGGACATCTGGACGATCTGGGAGGCGATCAGCAGCCGCCGGCGGTCCATGCGGTCGGCCGCCACGCCGCCGATCAGGGAAAACAGGAAGATCGGGATGTCGCCCAGAAACGAATCGAGTCCCAGCAGAAAAGGCGACTTCGATATCTCCAGCACCAGCCAGCTCTGGGCGACCTTCTGCATCCAGGTCCCGACACTGGACGTGCAGGCGCCCGTCCACAGCAGCCGGTAGTCGCGATATTGGAAGGCTTTGAAAACGCGCCGGAGCACTTAGCTGGAGAACCTTTTCACGGCAGAGGTTTCTCGCGGTGGATGAGGTGAACGATATTGCCGTCTCCGTCGGCGAAGAAAACCAGCCGGTTCCCCTGAGTGGTGAACGGCTCACCCAGAAAGTGGACACCCTGCCCCTTCAAATGCGCGTGAGCGGCGTCGAAGTCATCGACCATGATCGCCAAATGACGAATCCCGGGGTCCTTCATCTGGTTCGAGCCGCGCTGACCTTCGGAGGGGATGATTTCGAGCATCGTGCCGTTGGCGGCCTTGACGAAATAATTGCCGGCGTAGGTGAAATTGATGTGGAATTCGAGATGGTCCACGTACCATTTGGCAAGAGCTTCGGGGTTCGGCGAGGCGATCGCGGTGTGCTCCAATCCTTTGAACATACGATGGATTGTAGCAGGTTCATCAGCGCACGTAGGCCGAGGCGCCTGGTTATGCCATTTGTCAAAGCGGGTGTCAGCGCGCCGCTTTCCGGTCCTTGACGTCGTAGCACCAGAGGGCCCCGAGGTCGCGAATATAGAGGCGGCCGTTGGCAACCACCGGATAGGCCCAGGCCATCTCGCGCTCGCGGACGTGCTTCGGCTGCCTTGGCGGCGTGAAGCGTCCCCGTTCACGATAGGCGGCCGGGGTGGCCTCCACCAGGGTAACCTCACCGCTCTCGGCGTGGACATAGAGCAGTCCCTCGGCATACAGCACGGCTCCCGGACCGCCGCCGGGGGCCTGCCATTTGAGCTTGCCGGTGGTGAATTCGGCGCAAACCAGTCCCTTGGGGTTCGTGCCGTACAGGTGTCCGTCAAGCAAAACCTGCCCGCCGAGGGTATTCGGAACATCGCGCTCGAAATAGACCTCTTCGGCCGAGACCCCGCCGCCGGTGGCATGCAGCTGAACCAGGCCGCCTCCGAAACGCCTGGCATTGGCGCTGTAGACGTATCCGCCGTGGGCGACGGGCGTCGGGATGTTCGCCGGCCCGGTGCTCGTCTTTGCATAGCGCCAAAGAAATTTACCGGTCCCGGCGTCCACACCCACTACGCCTTTATCCAGGAACTGGACATACTGTTTCCGTCCGGCCGCCTCGAGCGCGATGGTGGATGAGTACGCCGCGGGATCGCCTCCAGGTACGGCCGATTTCCAGATCACCGCGCCGGACTTCTTGTCGAGCGCAACCAGGGTCGCGCTCTCGCCGCCCGGCGTCACCACCAGCACATCGCCATCGATCAGCGGCGATTCGGCATAGGCCCACTTGCCGGGCTTGCCGTTGAATTCGGCGCGGATGTTTTTGGCCCACACGATTTTCCCGGTCGCCGTTTCGAGGCACGCCAGATCGCCATCGGACCCGAGCGCATACAGCCGTTCCCCGTCGATCGTGGGCGTGGACCGCGCCATGGGGTAGGGCGGCTGCTGGTTGGGGCTGCCCACGTTGCCGAGCCGGGTTGACCAGAGGACCTTGCCGTCTTCGACAGCGAGGGCCTGCACGAATTCGTTTTCCATACCGCGGCTGCCGAGGACATAGAGCCGCGCTCCGGCGACAGCGGGCGTCGCATAACCCTCGCCGATATCCGGGACCTGCCAGAGCAGCGGGGGTCCCTCCGGGGGCCACTGCTTCAGCAGGCCGGTCTCCTTCGAGACGCCGTTCCGGCCAGGACCGCGCCATTGCGGCCAGTCGGCCGCGCAAGCGACGATCGCAAATCCGACAACCGAAGCAAGTACCAGAAGCCGATGGGCGTTCATGCAGGTTCTCCAGATCTCCATCGTATCCTGCGGCGCGGCCGATTGACAGATGGGCGCGGCTTGGATGGGGGAGAACCGGAATCGGCGCATGGCCGGGCATTCTCGCGCGATCCCTGCGCGAATTGACCCACTTGGTGACCCTTGCTGCCTTGCAGTACTATAACTTGCCGTTGGAGAGTCACATGCCTTGCTGACTGCAGTGCTGGATCGATCGGAGGCGACGGATGAGTTGGATGGTTCCGCACTGTCCGGCTCCCGGTCCGTATCCTCGCGAAGCGCCGAATACGAGGAGGCGTTCTGGCAGGCCAAGAACGCGCTCTACAGAAGGGGCAAGAGAATCGGAAGGACGCTGGAAAACTCGTACGGAGTCCGGCTGTGCATGGTGGATGGGATCCCACTGACGGACCGCGAGCTGCTGATCGAAGCCTGGGGCAGTTCTCTTGCGGATGAAATCATTGCCGACGATGAGGCTGCTACCGGAGCCAAGCAATGCGCCGGCCAGGGGCAGCTCGTCAATCGCTGCGCATAGGCACGGGCGCCTGAGATAGATGGGATCGATGGGCGACTGATCGGTTACAATGCAATATGCAAGGTAAACCGAAAGTAGTCGCCGAACTGAACGCCGCGCTGAAGGAGGAACTTACTGCGATCAATCAGTACTTCCTTCACGCCGAGATGTGCGAGAACTGGAAGTACGGCAAACTCGCGCGTTATATCAAGAAGCAGTCCATCGATGAGATGAAGCATGCCGAGTCTTTGATCGAGCGGATCCTGTTCCTGGACGGTACGCCCAACCTCACCGAGCTCATGCAGTTGAATATCGGTCAGAGCGTCAAGGCTCAGTTGCAGAATGACCTCAAGCTGGAAATCTCGGCGGTGGCGCAGTATAACAATGCCGTCAAACTTGCGCGCGAAGAAGGCGACAACGCGTCGCGCGAGTTGTTCGAACGCCTGCTCAAGGACGAAGAAGAGCACGTGGACTGGATCGAAGCCCAGCTTCATCAAATCCAGGAACTCGGTTACGAGCGCTACCTGAGCCAGCAGATCAGCGACGCGGAGTGATCCTGCTTCAGGCCCGCCACCTTGCAAAATTATCTTGCGAACCGCGAGCATTAGGGGGTATACTTTACACTTGATGTCTCTCGCCTACGCCAGTTCTTATTGGTTTCGATTCTGGGGCTTTACCCAGAGCCGGTAGAGTGGCGTTGGAATAGCAATTTCAGTAGTTTAGCAAGGCCAACCCACTCGAGAGAGTGGGTTTTCCATTTTTGGCGCAAAAGGAATATTACATGATCATCTCAATGCGGCCCCACGCGACTAAAGCAGAAATCGAATACGTGTGCGAACGGATCCGCGATTTTGGATACAAGGTTCACTCTATCGAAGGTGAGGAGCGGGTTGTCATCGGCGTAGTGGGAGTGGGAGATGTCACCGCCTGTCTGGAATCTCTCGAAGCCACTCCCGGCGTGGAGCGGGCGGTCCGCATCTCGGCGCCGTACAAGTTCGTCAGCAAGGAATTCAAAAAGGAGCACTCGCAGATGCGGATCAACGGCCTCGAAATCGGCGGTGACGAGTTCGTGGTGATGGCCGGACCGTGCTCTGTCGAGTCCGAGAAGCAGATCATGGAAACGGCGGAAGCGGTGGCGGCGGCCGGCGCGAAGATCCTGCGCGGCGGGGCCTACAAGCCGCGCACGTCGCCCTACGATTTCCAGGGCATGGAACTGGACGGCCTCAAGCTGCTGCAGAAGGCCAAAGACGCCACCGGGTTGCTGATCATTACCGAAGTGATGAGCGACCGCGATGTGGACATGGTGGCTGATTACGCCGACATCATGCAGATCGGCGCCCGCAACATGCAGAATTTCGCGCTGCTGAAATCGCTCGGCCGGTGCGGCCGTCCGGTACTGCTGAAGCGGGGCCTGAGCGCCACCATCAAGGAACTGTTGATGTCCGCCGAATACCTGGTAGCCCACGGCAATTCCAACGTGCTGCTCTGCGAGCGCGGCATTCGGACCTTCGAAACGGCGACGCGCAACACCTGCGATATCTCGGCGGTGCCGGTGCTCAACGAGCTGAGCCATCTGCCGGTGATTCTCGATCCGAGCCACGCGGTGGGTAAGCGGAGCCTGGTGCCGGCGATCTCTCGGGCGGCGGTGGCCGTGGGCGCCGACGGCCTGATCGTGGAAGTGCATCCGTGCCCCGAGAAGGCCGTCAGCGATGGAGCGCAGTCGCTGACCGTTCCGCAGTTCCGCGACATGATGCTGGAGTTGAAGCCCTACCTCCAGTTGTGGAAGGAATCCAGGCAAAGGGAAGTGGCCGCCGTCTAGAACCGGGGAAGGCCCGGGGCTGGAATGAAACGGCGCCTGATCATCGGTACCGGGGCCGCTATCCTGCTTCTCGGAGGCGGGACGGCAATCTATTTCGGAACTCGCGGCCTCCCGCCGGAAGCGCAGCTCGCGCGGCTGCCGTCCGAAAATGCTCCGGTCCTGTCCATCGATTTCGCGGCGCTGCGGCGGGGCGGCGTTTTCGAAATGCTGTCCGGCCCAGTGGTGGAGGAGGAGCCGGAGTACAAGACCTTCGTCGAAAAGACCGCCTTCGACTACCGCCGGGATCTGGATCACGCCTTGATCGCGTTTCACTCGAGCGGGGTCTACTTCCTGGTGCGCGGCCGCTTCGACTGGAAGCGCCTGGAAACCTACGCGCGGGAGCAGGGCGGCGGGTGCATCAACGGCCTCTGCCGGATGCCGGGCAGCCGGCCGGAGCGCAAGATCTCCTATTTCCCATTGCAGCCGGACCTGCTGGCGATGGCCGTCAGCCCCAACGAATCGGCAGCGTCGCGCATGAGCGGCCCGGCCGCCGATTCCCGACGAATCACCCTGCTTCCGCAGCCGGTATGGCTGTCGCTGCCTGCATCGACGCTGCAGAAATCCGAGGCTTTTCCGACCGGCACGCAATTGTTCGCCAAAGCGATAGAAGGCGCGGAGGGGGCCACCATCTCGCTCGCGCCGCGGGGAAAAGCGATCGAAGCGCAGCTCGAAGTGGCGTGCCGGAGCGCGCAGGAAGCGGCCATCATCGCCGAGCAATTCCAGAAAGTGACGGCGCTGCTGCGCAGGCTGATCGAAAAAGAAAATCAGAAGCCCAACCCGGGAGACTTGAGCGGAGTCCTCACGGCGGGAGTGTTCCGGCAGGAAAACACGCGCGTGGTCGGCAGCTGGCCGATCGAGCGCGCCTTCATCGAGAACCTGGCGAAGTAACTCCCTTCCGAACAGGCTCAGGCCGGATCCACATCCGATTCGGGCGCCTCATATTCGGGAGGGACATCGTCCTGGGGAACCTCCCTGGTCTTCACTTCGCTCACGTCGGCGGCCGGGGCGTTTTCGACGCCGCTAATCACGGCTGCTTCAAAGAACTGCCCTTCTTCTACCAGCTCTTCGACGCTTTGGGAATCTGCGTCAGCCACATCCGAGAGCCCTTGTGTGTCACCGGCCTGACCGGCGCCGACCGGACCGGGCTTGAAAACGGAAGCGGCGCCCTGATCGGGATCCGGAATCTGGTCGGGTTTTATCTTGATCCGCGCCATACGGATTCCTCCCGTTGTGTCAATGCAACTGATTCGCCAATCCGGTCCCATTAAAGCGGCAGGCCGGCGGGCGAACGCGGATAAGGGAACCTAGCGGCGGAGAACGGCGCGCGTGAAGGTTCCGTGGTCCACGGTCACTCCGGTCTTCGAGAGCGTTTGAAAATCCAACTCGTCGGCGGCGATCTGGATGATCATGAATGTCTGTTCCGTGTCGAAGCCTTTGGCGGTGGCGGTCGAGTGCTTGCGCAAATTCTTGTAACGCAGCTGGCCGGAGCTGCCCAGCACAAAATAGTCGATCCCGTTCTGCGGCTTGATTCTTTCGTAAACGTGCTCGTGCCCGCTCAAGACGACGCGGACTCCGTACTGGCGGAAGATGGGCTCGAGCCGGGCGCGAAGGTCCTTGTCGGGTCCGTGGAATTTGGCTTCCGTGTACAAAGGATGGTGGAAGTAGCAAATCTTCCAATCCGCCTTCGAGTCGCGCAGTTGCTGCCGGATCCAATCGAGCTGCGCCGGATCCATGTAAGTGCTGTCCAGCGCGAAGAATTCGGCATTGCCGAATTTGAAATTGTAGTAGCGTCGCTCGCCCATGTTGAAGGGCTTATAGAAGCGCTGGTTGGGATTGTCATGATTGCCGAGCGAAGCGTAGAATTTGACTCCGGCGTCGAGCAGCGGCTTGTATGGAGCCTCGAATTTGGCTTTGAAATCGGCCGCCGTGTCGCTGCCGTAGATGTTGTCTCCGAGCATGAGGACGAAGGTGAAAGGGAAGACCCTCCGGCACTCCTCCATGGTACGGGCCACGTCGTACTGCGCCTTCTCTCCCGTTCCACTGTCTCCAATGACGGCGAAACGAATCGAGTCCGCCTTCTGCGGAAGCTCTATCTCGAGCGCCGGTAAAAACTGGCCGGAAAGCAGGCCTGCCAGGAAGAGGCAAAAGCCGGAACGTCGCATCGTGTTTACTGCAGGCATTCTCAGGGCATCGCGTCAGGAAGTATATCCACCACCAGGTTCGCCTTGACATCCCGCAGAACCAGATCCGGCCCGGAAAGGCGGTAGTCCACCTCCGGCGGGAGTTTCGGCAGATTCAAGAGCAGCGTGGACGGCATCGATTGCAGCGGGGCGTCCTCCGGATATCTGTCGTTCACCACGAGCTTCAAGGCCACTGGACTTCCATTCCGGAGGCTCTCATTGACGCGCGCCGCTTCGGTACCTTGCATGGCGACGGCCATCATGCGGCGGAATTCGGCGCCGATCTCCGGCGTGAATATGTCGCCCTGGCGCGCGGACGGGCGGGCCTCCTTTATCGCGCCGGCCAGGTCCTGGCGGTGTCCGGCAATCTTCGCCTGGACGGTGGTGGATCTCAGCTCGGGCAGCTTCGCCTCCATGGCTTTGTGCAATCGCACATAGCCGGAGACGCGCTTGTCAAAATCCATTACGAGCGCGGAATGACGATCGGGACCGCGGCAACCCGCGATCAGAGACGCGGCGACCAGGAACAGCCCGGCCCGTCTCATTTGCCCGCAGCCTCTTCGACGGCGTTACGCACCACCTGCTTGACCGCCTCTTTGACGGCGTCGCGGACCGTCTCCTCGATCGCCTCCGCGTCCAGCTCCACGCGCTCGACGCCGGCGTCCCTCACGGCGCCGTCCACGATCGGGGCGACCGGAGCCATGTCCCGGGTCACGGCTTTGGCAACCTTCCGGGCTACCTTGGTCACGGACTCCTCCTCCTCGCTGGCTGCAGCCTGCGCGGACTGTTCGGTACGCGCCCAGTCTTCCTCGAAAGTCTTGACCATCCGGCTCAGGGCGGCCGAGTCCCGGAAGATGAGTCCGATTTCGCGGCGGGAATCCAGCTCCAGGGCGCGCAGGCTCTGACTGCCGATGAAGGCGGTCTTGCGGTCGCGCAGGATCGTCCGGGTATGCAGCCGGAGGCGAGGCAGCTTGCGGGCGGCCAACTTCGAATTGCGGGCCACCAGCCGGCCCAGAATTTTGATATCGACGCCGGCGGCGGCGCGCTCATCGAGCAGACGGATCATGGCCGGATCGCTGATATCCGGATCGTAGATGAGCAGTTCTTTCCGGGCGCCCTTGATGAAAGCCGCAAGCTCCTTCCGCGAATTGGCGGGGCTGACCAGAAACGAAGGCGAACCCGGCGAATAGGGCAGCCGCTTGGCATCCGCCTCGAAGAGCTTGCACGCCTCCTGAGCGAGCTTGCGGTTCCGGGTAACGACGCCGAAACTGCGGCTGTGGCCCATATCGAGACGCGTCAGGTTGAAGGCGTGCACATGCAGCTCGGCGCGGTCGACGATCATCATCTTGCCGTGGTAGCGCGTCAGGTCGTCGGCGGTGCGGGTCACCGTCACCCCGGCTGCGAGCAGTCTCAGCTCCAGTTTCCGAAGATTCTTCTCCCCGCCCCGGTTGGTATAAGTAATCAGCGCGTGGACGTGGACGCCGCGTTCCTTGGCCTGCGCGAGCGCCTTCTCCACCTCCGCCTGGTCACAACGGAAGATGACAATCTCGATGCTCGTCCTGGCGGCTTGAATCGCCTCAATCACTGGCTGGATGCCGTCTTCCGGTTGCGTTAATAGTTTCACAGGCGCATGTCCCTCCCCACTGTTAGATTCGGCCCGAAGCCGAAACATTTCACAGGACTGCTTTTTGGAAGATGCACGTTGGCAGCCTTTTTGCAAGAAGCTTCCGGGACGGAGGTCGGACACGCTTTATGCGCATGACTCACAAAGGTTTTCCGCTGTTGCTCTCACTGGCGGCGATGGTTCTTTCGCCGGCGGAGGCGGCCAAAAAGCGAAGCCAGTGGAAGATCGAGAAAGGAGAAATTACCGGAGAAGGACCGGCCTTCCTGTGGCGGGAACCCGTGGATATCGGGTCTCGCAATCTATTCTATGGAGCGGGAGGAAAGGAGCACGAGCCGCGTGGAATTCTACGATTCGTGAAGGAGGATCTGGACGGGTCGAACCCCAAGTTCATTGTCGAGGATCAGCAGGGCGCCAAGTGGAAAATCAAACTCGGTAGTGAAGCGCAATGCGAGACGGCGGCCTCGAGGCTGGTCTGGGCCGCGGGCTACTCTACGGATCAGGATTATTTCGCTCCCTTTCTGAAAGTCGAGAAGATGCCGAAGCGGCTGCATCGCGGACAAACCCAGGTGACCTCCGACGGCGCCATGCGAAACGTGCAGATCAAGCGTTATCCTCCCGGAGAAGAGAAGATCGGAAACTGGGAGTGGGCCGACAGTCCGTTTGCGCACACCCGGGAGTTGAACGGACTGAGAGCATTGATGGCGCTGATCAACAACTGGGACCTGAAGGATACGAACAACTCCATCTACCAGGAAAAAGGGCCGGCGGGAGTGAGGCGGGTCTACCGGGTGGCGGACCTCGGAGCCAGCTTCGCGGGTACGTCGTACGGTTGGCCGGCCAGGCGGTCGCGCGGGAATCTGAGCTCGTACCGCAAATCGAAGTTCATCGCAGAGTCCGACGACGAGTTCATCGATTTCAGAGTGCCGTCCCGGCCGAATTTCGTGTACTTCTTCTTCGGTCCGCGGACGTACCTGGCGCGGACGCATCTGCGCTGGATCGGCGAAGACGTTCCTCGCGACCACGCCGCCTGGATGGGCCGGCTGCTGGCCCGTCTTTCACACCGCCAGATTCAGGACGCTTTCCGCGGCGCCGGGTATGAGCAGGAGGAAGTGGACGGTTTCAGCGCGGTAGTCGAACGGCGAATCGCGGAGCTGACGAAGTTGTAGGGATCGCCGCGGCATGCCCGCGGCGTAAATGTCACGATACCGTCGGCGACAATTGCAGCTCGTACAGTTCCGAATACAGGCCGCCGGTCTTGAGCAGATTCTCATGCTTGCCGCTCTCGATGATCCGGCCGTCTTTGAGAACCAGAATGATTGCGGCATTCTGAATCGTCGACAGGCGGTGCGCGATCACGATCGTGGTCCTGCCTTCCATCAGGCGGTCCAGCGCTTCGAACACGAGCTTTTCGGAGTCGGCGTCGAGCCCGGTGGTGGGCTCGTCCAGGATGAGGATGGGTGAGTCGCGGATGACGGCGCGGGCGATGGCGATCCGCTGGCGCTGGCCCCCGGATAGCGTTACCCCGCGCTCGCCGACCACGGTGTCATAGCCGTTCGGCATCTTCCTGATGAACTCGTCGGCATTGGCCATCTCGGCCGCGCGCAGAATCTCCGAGCGGTTCGCCTCCGGCTTGCCGTAGGCGATGTTCCTCCAAATCGGCCCGTGGAAGAGCACGCTTTCCTGCAGGACGAAGCTGATCTGGCGGCGCAGCGATTTCAGTTTGAACTTCCGCACGTCCTCGCCGTCGATCTTCACGACACCGGCCGTGGGGTCGTAAAAGCGCGGGATCAGGCTGATGATCGTGGTTTTCCCGGCGCCTGTTTGGCCTACCAGGGCGGCCACCTGGCCGGCCTCGATCCTGAAGCTCACGTCCGTGAGAATCTGCCGGTCAGGCTCGTAGCTGAAACCGACCTTTTCGAATTCGATCTCGCCGCGGAGCCGCGGAGCCTCGCGGGCGCCCGGCAGGACCGTCACCTCGTGGTCCATCTCCAGCACCTCGCGGATGCGCTCGTAGCCGACAGCGGCTTTGGTGTAGGCGTCGGTGAGCTTGGACAGTTCCTGCATCGGCTTGTACATCTTGCCGAGGTACCAGATGAACAGAACGAGCGAGCCGACTTCGAGGCTCCCGGCCAGCACCATGCGGGCGCCGAACCACAGGACCAGCGCGGTCCCGACGGCCTCGATCACGTCCACCATGGGGGGCAGCTTGGCCTTGAGGCTGCGGGCGCGCAGAGCGATCTCCACCGCTTCGAGGCTCTCCTCCTCGAGCCGCCGCTGCTCGTAATCCTCCTGGGCGAAGGCTTTGACCACGCGCATGGAGGTGAGCACCTCCTGCACGGCGGAGACGATCTCGCCGTCCTTCTGTCTCACTTCACGCGACGCTTTTTTGATCTGCCGGGTGTAGCGGTAGACGACGAAGGCCAGCACCGGCGCCACCGAGAGGGCGATCAGCGTGAACTTCCAGTTGACGTAAAACATCACGCCGATCATGCCTACCAGCGTGATGCAGTTGATCAGCGCGCCCAGCAGGCCGGAGGTGATGAAGCTCTGGATCGAGTCGATGTCGCCGGTCACCCGGCTGATGAGGTCTCCCGTCCGGGCTTTGTCGTAGTAGGCCATCGACAGCCGCTGAATATGGAAGTACAGGTTCTGGCGCAGATCGTGGAGGACCCATTGCCCGACGGTGGTGGTGAGGGACTTCTGCGCGTACGAGCAGACGGCTCCGAAGACCGCGACGACGAGCACCGCCGCGGCGGCGAAGGCCACTACCCCAAACTTGTCCGGGCCGGCGATGGACAGGATCCACTTGTTCAGCCAGCCGTGTTTGGGCTCCGACTTCAGGACGTTGTCCAGAACGATCTTCAACGGCCAGGGCTCGAGGAGGTTGGCAATGCCTCCTCCGATGGCCGCCAGCGCTCCCAGTATCAACTTGTTGGCGTGGGGCTTCAGAAGGTCGCGGATCTGCAGTTTTTTGTGTGAAGTGGCGTGGGCGCTCATCTTTTTTTAGGCCAGAACTCCCGGGCAATATTCATTAGTGCGTCGAAGCCGAGTGAAACTCCGGCCGAGGCCATCCCATTGGTGACCGTATGCAGGCGGTCGGGAAGCCAGAGCTCGGAAATATAACCGCTGGCGACCGCGCCGGCGATCCGGCCCGTGGCTATGGTGGGCCTGCCGTCGATGCTGTTACGGGCGATCACAGTGCTGAACACGGCGTGCTTAAGCCTCGCGCCCACCGCTTTTTCCCCGGAACGCCGATAGGTGAGATCCTCGCGCCGCGCGGCCGCGACCGTCTGTTGAACTCCGGATCTGACCAGGTGCTTGCCGTAAATGGCTCCGAAGCGCTTCCCGAGGCCGTCGGGGCCCCGGCCCCATTCCTTGGGGGTATTGTACGCCTGGGCGATGCCCGTTCCGGCCCCTACTTTCAGGATAGCCAGCGGGCCGAACGCGCTTCGCGCCAATTGCTGTGGATCCGGCAAACGGGAATAATCGACGGCGTGCGCGGACCCGCTCAGAACCGAGAACAGTACCCCGGCGACCAGAGCCTTCATGGCACTGCCGTTGCAATATCCGGGCCGAACGGCAACGCTTTCGTCTTTGCCGTTTTAGGGGAAGAATCTACATATCGAGCAGGGGTTACCCGCCGGCGACACTGGACCGGCGCCCATTGGCGCACACGGTATCATATGGGGAATGCACCGCCGGACCCTTGCGATCATTGTTTTTGCGGGCGTGAGTTTCGCCGCCGACTGGATGCAGTTCCGTGGACCGAACGGCAGCGGCGTGGCCGAGGCGACGCGTCTGCCGGCGCAGTTCGGACCGGACCGGAACGTGGTCTGGAAGACGGCGGCGCCGTATGGCTACTCATCACCGGTGATCGCCGGCGACCGGATATTCCTGACCGGCGCGGAAGGCGGATCGCGCGCCGACGCCGGCCGCGAGAAAGTGGTGGACAAGGGGGGCAGGTTGTACACGCTCGCTTTGAGCCGCGGCACGGGCAAGGTGCTCTGGCGGCGCGAAGCGCCCCGTCCACGCCTGGAACGCTACCAGCCCACCAATTCCCCGGCTTCACCGAGTCCGGCGACCGACGGCGAAACCGTGTACGTGTTTTTCGGCGATTACGGTCTGCTCGCCTATGCCACCAAGGACGGCGCCGAGCGCTGGCGGCTGCCGTTGGGACCCTTCAACAACGTCAACGGCCACGGCTCGTCCCCGATCGTGTTCGGCGATCTTTTATACCTGGTCTGCGATCAGGATACGGACTCGTACCTGCTTGCGGTGGACAAGAAAACGGGCCGGGTACGCTGGAAAACTCCGCGTCCGGAATCGACGCGCAGCTACGTGACGCCGGCGGTCTTTCAGCCGAAGAACGGACCGGCGGAGCTGATCGTGCCGGGCGCCTACCAGGTCACGTCCTATTACGCCGCCACCGGGGAGCGCGCCTGGTGGGTGCGCGGATTCTCCTGGCAGCCGAAATCGCTGCCGGTGATCGCCGGCGATACCATCTACGTCCACGCC
>DATJFH010000385.1:0-5739 GCA_035495815.1 Bryobacteraceae bacterium | reverse complement strand
TTGCCGGCACGCTCGAGCGCTTTCGTCCGGGGCTCGAGGGACGCTTCGAGCTCTTCCGCCAGTTCGGTGACGCCCGCCGCATCGAGATTGCTCCCGGCTTCCACACCAGCACGACACACGTCGCTTCAGGCTCGGCTCCCTCGCGCGTATTTTCCACGGATTGGATGTTCCGTTTTGCCAATCCCGTCGAACTCACCGGGTTCTTTTACACCGGGGAGAATGTGGCCCATTTTGGAACCGGGGGCATTCGTCAGGGTTTTTCGATCCTGGGGCCGGGGAATATCGTCAGCGTCGGCTCGCGCGGCGGCTGGACTCAGCTCAAGCTGACCGCCACCAGCCGGTTGAGCTTCCACATCATGGCGGGGCAGCAGGATGACCGCGATTCGGACCTGCGGGCCGGGCCGGGTGCGCAAGGGCCCGCTGGCGGGGTCTCGAAAAACCAGGCTTACGGCGCCAATTTCTTCTACCGGCTGGCTCCGAACTTCGTCATGAGCTTCGAAACGATGCAGACCCGCACCCGATATCTGATCTCGGGCAAGCGGCTGATCAACCACTATGACCTGGCTTTCGCTTACCTTTTTTAGCGCGGCAGTGGCGGCGGGGGCGGCGGCCACGGTCAGCGGTTCCATTCAGCTGGTCAATTCCCGGGACCAGAACGTCCGCAATAAGCGCGACTATTCGGGTGTGGTCGTGTGGCTCGAGCGGCCGGGAGCTTCGATCGAATCGGCTCCCCGGACCGTCCGCATCGTCCAAAAACAGAAGCGCTTCATTCCGCACATGGTGGCGATACCCGTCGGATCCGCGGTGGACTTTCCCAATCTCGACCCTATCTTTCATAACGCGTTCTCGAATTTCGCGGGACAACCCTTCGATGTCGGTCTCTACGCGCCGGGAACCAGCCAGAAGGTCCGTTTCGCGCGCGACGGGGTCGTGCGCGTTTTCTGCAATATCCACCCCACCATGAGCGCGTTGATCGTGGTGGTGCGAACGCCGTACATCGCCATTTCGGGGAAGGACGGCAGCTTCTCCATCGACGGCGTCGAGCCTGGCGAATACCGGCTCCGGGTATTCCACGAGCGTTCCTCCGATCAGACGCTGCAGGGTCTCGAGAAGAAGATACAGGTGGAAAGGAGTCCGGCGCCGCTGGCGCCCATCGTCGTTTCCGAAAGCGGGTATATCGTCTCCCCACACAAGAATAAATACGGGAAGGAATATCCGCCGGTGATCGAGGACAAGGCGGCTTACCCGGCCGGGAGGAATCCATGAGAAACCGCTTCGGCTTCGGCAGCCCCTCGCTGTTGTGGAAGATCCTGCTGTCGACGTCGGTGGCGCTCACCGCACTTTTCGGTGTCACCGGCTGGATCGTGCAGAATCACGTCATCAATACTACGTCCCTCACGTTGGAGGAAGAAGTTTCGTCGAGCTTTCAGGCTTATGAATCGTTGTGGAAGTCGCGGGCCGAAAAGCTGGGATTGGTCAGCCTGATCCTCAGCGGGATGTCGGACGTGCGGGCGGCCTTCAGCACCGGCGACCAGGCGACCATTCGCGATACCGCCGGAGAACTGTGGGCGAAAATTTCCGACGAGAACGCGCTGTTCCTGGTAACCGACCCGCGCGGCCGGGTGATCGCCTCACTGGGAGGGATTCCGGGGTCGCCCATCAGCCGCGATCTTCCGGTTGTGCGGGCCGCCGCCAGCCAGTTCCCGCGGCAGGCGGCGGGCTTCATGGAGCAGAACGGCCACCTGTATCAGATCGCCGTGACGCCGGTCTACGTCGAGTCCACGCGCGGGCCGGCTCTGTTCAACGTGCTGGTAGCGGGCTATGCCATAGACGCGCTGGTGGCGGGACAGTTCAAGAAGTCCACCGGCGGCAGCGAGTTCCTCTTCTTTTCCGGAGGGCGGGTGATCGCTTCCACCTTGAATCCGCGAGCCACCGCGCAATTCGCCGAAAATGTATCCGCCGGATGGCGCGGGGACAGCGTCAGCGACGGCGTCTTCGAGTACGCGCCGCTGCGGAAGCCGTTGATCGACGTGGAAGGAAAACCGGTCGGCGAACTGTGGATCCTGCGGTCTTTCGAGAGCGCCCGGCAGCGCATTTCGGCGCTGCGGCGCGAGATGGTTCTCACCTGGCTGTGTGCCGTGATCGTCGGTTTGGCGTTGACCTTCCTGCTGGCGCGCCGAATCGTCGAACCGGTGAACCAACTGGACCGGGCCGCGGCCGAAGTCGCGCGCCAGAACTACGATTTTCGCCTCAGCGTCCGCAGCGACGATGAGCTGGGAAGACTGGCGCGGACATTCAACGCCATGTGCGACTCGATTCGCAGCGCTCGCGCCGAGTTGATCCGCCAGGAGCGCATCGCCACCATCGGCAGGCTGTCCAGTTCTATCGTGCACGATTTGCGGAATCCCCTGGCTGCCATCTACGGCGGCGCCGAAATGCTGGTCGATACGGAGCTGTCCACGCCGCAGATGAAGCGGCTGGCGGCCAACATCTACCGGGCTTCACGTCGCATTCAGGAACTGTTGCAGGATCTGGTGAACGTATCGCGCGGCAAGCGGGAAGCCTCCGAAATCTGCAATCTGCGAGAGGTAGTGGAAGCAGCCTGTGAAGCCTCCGCCTCGGCGGCCGAGTCGCAGGGCGTGACGATCACCTTCGATCCATCGGAAGAGGTCGAGCTGCCTATCGAGCGGGCCAGGATGGAGCGAGTCTTTCTCAATTTGATCGGCAACGCCCTGGAGGCAATGCCCGAAGGGGGCGCGATCCACATTTCCGAGAAAGTGGAGGGAGACTTCGTCTTGATTCGGGTGACGGACACCGGACCGGGAATCCTGCCCTCCATTCGTGCTCGGCTGTTCGAGCCCTTTGTCAGCGCCGGAAAAAAGAACGGGCTGGGTCTGGGACTCGCGCTGTCCAGGCAAACGGTCCTCGATCACGGGGGCGAAATCTCGGTGGAAGATGGATCGCCCGGGGCGCGATTCGCGGTCCGGCTGCCGCTTCATAAGACCGGACAGCCCCGCCGGCTGCAAGCCGTTTGAAGCGAAGCCGCGTCCGGCCCGCAAACGTACCCCATTTTTGAGAATTGCCGCCAAAACCGGCGCTTCCTGTGCCTCGTGCAGCAAAATGAGGCTCGCCGCCTCTCCCGGGAACCGGACCGCCGCCCGGGCGGTGGCCGGACCCGGGGCATTCAGGAAACTCTCGCGCGCCGCGTCCCGGCGCTTTCAGTGCTGCCGGAATCAGCTCACCTCGTCCGTCAAATGTGGCAGAATGAAGTGTTAACCTCCATGGCATATCAACCCAGCGATCCCGACGACGAGACCCTTGCCACGTCTGACGCAGGCCCCTCGTTTGCGGACATTCTCTCCGAGTATGAACAAGGCCGGCAAAAGCCGCGCGAGGAAGGGGCCGAGGGACGCGACGGCGTAGTCGTCGCCATCTCCCCGGAATTCATTTTCGTCGACGTCGGTTTGAAAACCGAAGGCGTGATCGAAGCCGCTTCTTTCGGATCCGACCCACCCAAGATCGGCGAGGCGGTCAAGGTCGCGATTACGGGCCGAAATCCCGAAGGATACTACACCCTCTCAAAGATCAAAGTCGCGCGCCCCAAGGATTGGAGCGCTCTCGAAAAGGCGTTCCAGGAGAAGCGGACCATCGCCGGCGTGGTTAGCGGTGTGATCAAAGGCGGACTCACCGTAGACATCGGAACGCGAGCGTTCCTGCCTGCGTCGCGCAGCGGAACCAAGGACGCCGCCGAGCTGGAGAAGCTGGTCGGCCAGGAAATTTCCTGTAAGATCATCCAGCTCGACGTAGCCGAAGAGGACGCCGTTGTCGATCGCCGGGTGGTGCTCGAGGAGGAAGAGAAGCAGGCCCGCGAGCGAATGCTGGCGGAGCTCAAGGAAGGAGCCGTGATCCACGGCACGGTGCGCAGCCTGACCGACTACGGCGCCTTCGTCGACATCGGCGGGGTGGACGGGCTTCTGCATGTGGCGGACATCTCTTACGGGCGCGTGAACAAGCCGTCTGACGTGCTGACAGTCGGCCAGAAGGTCGACGTGCAGGTGCTGAAGGTGGATGCCGGCAAACGGCGGATCTCGCTCGGCATGAAGCAGCTGGCGCCGGACCCATGGTCAAAGGCGGGCGAGACGTACAAGGCCGGCGAGCGGGCCAGGGGCGTGGTTACCCGCGTCACCGACTTCGGAGCCTTCGTGGAGCTGGAACCCGGACTCGAGGGACTGATCCATCTTTCCGAAATGTCCTGGACCAAGAAGGCGCGCAAGCCGAGTGACGTGGTCAAACCGGGCGACACAGTCGAAGTGGTGGTGCTCGGCGTCAGCGAGCGCCGGGTTTCCCTGGGGCTGAAGCAGGCTTTGGGAGATCCATGGGCCGAGATCGAGAAGAAGTTCCCGGCCGGCTCAGTGGTGGAGGGCCCGGTCACCAGCCTGACCAAGTTCGGCGCGTTCGTGGAACTCGGCGAGGGTATCGAAGGGATGATCCACGTGGGGGACCTGAGCGCCGAGAAGCGTATCAATCACCCGCAGGAAGTGGTCAAGCAAGGTCAGACGGTGCGCGCGGTCGTCCTCGACGTGGACCGCGAGAAGCGCCGCATCCGTCTGGGCATGAAGCAGCTTCAGCCCACTTCGATCGACGAGTACATCGCCGAGCACAAGGAAGGCGACGTAGTAACGGGCCGGGTGGCGGACGTCTCGGGCGGCCGGGCCAAAGTGGAGCTGGGAGAAGGCGTGCGCGCAGTCTGCCCGGTGCCGGGTGAAGGCGGGCAGACCGCCTCGGCCGCGGGCGGAGAAGGGAACAAAGCGGACATCTCCTCGCTCAGCTCGATGCTCGCATCCAAGTGGAAGCCCGCCGCCGGCAGCGGGATGCCGGAGAAGCGGGAGCCGGCGCGGGCCGGCCAGATCCGCAGCTTCCGTATTGTCAGGCTGAATCCGGCGGAGAAAAAGATCGAACTGGAACTCGCGGGGTGACATGCTCCGGTCTCCGTCGCATGTCTGATCTGGGATCGGTTTTCCGCGGTGTTCTCGGGGCCCAAACCTGCACGTTCGGCTTGAGTGTTGAGCACCCTGTCGTTTCCATCGCCGGCGGGCCCGGTACCCTCACGATCACGGCCAGCGCCGGTAGCTGTGTCCGAACGGACAAGCACCGTCAGTTGGATTTCCATCAATTTCGGACAGCCACCCCGCGGTATGGGTCCGGTCACCGCGAGTTTTTCGGCGCAGGCGAACCCGGCCGCTACCGCGCGCAGCGGCGCCATTTCCATCGCCGGACTGAGCTCCACGGTCAACCAGGCGGGTGTGTGCGCGTATACGCTAAAACCCCGTCCGGAAGTTCGTTTCCATCAACCGGAGGGAACGGCTCGTTTGCGGTCGGGACCGGATGCGCATAAACGCGCCTTGGATCCGGGTCGCGTCGGGCCAGGGCGGTCAGGGCGCGGGGGGCGGCCTTCGTCGTGGATGCGAACGGCGGCGACGCCCGCACCGGCTCGATTACTGCGGCAGGCCAGACTTTTGCGGTCACGCAGTCCAGCCTGACCTGCTCGTTCACACTGAACACCGGACGGCGCCAGCCTCCTCGCCCACTGCGGGCCGGCTACCTTCAGCGACTCCGGCCCGTCACCGGGGACAACCGGTATCTGACCACCACCCTGGGTGACATGCGCGTCCTGTTCGATGGGGCGTCCGCGCCCAGGGTGTTCTCCGGCAACGGGCAGTGCGGGGCGATCGTGCCCTA
>DATJFH010000384.1:0-19927 GCA_035495815.1 Bryobacteraceae bacterium | reverse complement strand
ACCGGAATGCCGCTTTCGCCGTACTGCTTGAAGGCCCACGGCGACTTCATCAGCGGCCCGGCCGAGCCCGCCGCGAAAGCCAGAGGACGCTTGATCGGCAGCGGCTTGCCGTCATCGATGGTCAGGCGCGGCTTGGGATCGAACGTATCCACCGCCGACGGTCCGCCGTGCATGAACAGGAAGATGACCCGCTTCGCTTTCGGCTCGAAGTGCGGTTTCCGCACGGCCAGCGGATTCGGGTTATCGCCGGAGGTTGCGCCTTCGGCCAGCATGCCGGCCAGGCCCAGGTAACCGAAGCCACAGCCGGCCGCGCGCAGCATGGCACGGCGGGAGAGCGGTTTCTGCGGGATGCGGTAGAGATCAGTCCACATAGATGAAATTGTCCGATGCCAGAAGAATGCGGCAGAAGCTCTGCCAGGCGTCCAGCTCGGAGGCGTGCTGGAATTTCCGCCGGAAGCCGGCGATATAGGTGAGTCCGGAATCCACTTCTCCGGCCGAGGGCGGGCGGGCCAGAATGCTCCAGTATGCGCTTTCCATCCGGCGCGGAAGGGTAGGCTCGCGTTTCGCCAGCGACTGCGCAAGATTCAGCGCCCGCTCGGCCACGAATTCGCTATTCATCATGAACAGCGCCTGCGGGGCGACATTGGTCAGCGGGCGCTTGCCGGTGACCGTGGTGGCGTCGCCGAAATCGAACAGGTTGAGCAGCGTGGGAAGATTGGCG
The DNA here is from genome assembly GCA_035495815.1 of Bryobacteraceae bacterium. Taxonomy (GTDB): domain Bacteria; phylum Acidobacteriota; class Terriglobia; order Bryobacterales; family Bryobacteraceae; genus DATJFH01. The sequence goes on along the minus strand of DATJFH010000384.1, from coordinate 19,206 downwards.
CGCCGCAGCGGCACGTACACCGTCCGCCGGCGCAACTTTTCCGGATTCATGCTCAACCGGTCGGCGCTATTTTCCTTGTCGGTGCCGAAGCCCTTCTGCAGCGTGCCGCCCATGGTCAGGTCGAGCGTGCCGTCGATGGCGAGCATGCCGTCGCGGATCTCTTCGATATCGAGACGCCGCCGGTTGAAGCGCGAGAAGAGGTGATTCTCGGGATCGGCTTCGAGGCTCTTCGCGGCGGTCTGGCTGGACATCTGGTAGGCGCTCGACAGCATGATGGCGCGCTGCATGGCTTTGACGGACCAGCCGCCTTGCGTGAAACGGCTGGCCAGGTAGTCGAGCAGCTCGGGATGCGAGGGACGCTCGCCCATTTTGCCGAAGTTGTCGGGAGTCCGCACCAGGCCTTCGCCGAAGTGCCAGTTCCAGATGCGGTTCATCATCACGCGCGCGGTGAGCGGATGGGTGGGCTGCGCCAGCCAGTCCGCCAGGGCCAGGCGGCCGCTGCCGGTGACCGGCTCGCGCTGCGGCGCGGCCGCCAGCAGGACCTTCGGGAAGACCTTGGGAGCGTCTTCGCCCGGGCTGTTGTAATCGCCGCGAATGAAGACTTTCTGATTGACCGGGTCTCCCTCTTCCACGGCGCAGGCCATGGGCGGCTCGGGCGGCGCGGACTTCTTCAGATCCGCGATCTCCTGCTTCAGCTTCGCGATCTGCCCGCGCGCTTCCGCCGTCAGGTATTTGCCTTCATCCTTCTCGCGAATGGCGAACGGGCCGGATTCGAAATAGACATCGTAGAAAAAAGGATCGGTGGCCGCGTCGAAATCCGGCTTGGCGGGCGGCGGCATGTTTTTCTCCATGAGCGCCTTTCGCGTTTTGGAGCGATAGGCATTCATGGTCTTGGCCCACTTGGCGGCCCGGTCGGCGAAGGCATCCTGATATTTTTTGGCCGTTTCCACCAGGTTCGCCGGGGTGGCGTTATTCCAGTCGTTCAGGTAGGGACGGGAGTACGGAGCGGGCTTCAGGTAGTCGACCCACTCCTTGAGGACCTCCTCCTGCAAGTTCCCGGCGCGGGCGGCGCCGGCCAGCGTGGCGCGCCCCTCGTAGACCTGCCGCGCGGCCACCATGTAGTCGGCGAGGCGAGGCGCGAGCGCGCCGACGTATTTGCTGCGCTCGCCGTCCACCGCGTCCTCGAGCGCCAGCTGCGCCTGGCTCAACTTGCGCTCGTAATCCTGCCACTGCTGGTACTCCTCTTTCGGCGCGAGGGGACGGAACAGCATCTTCGAAACGCCTTTTCCGGCGCCGTTGAAATCGCGGGTGCTGGCGAAGATGCCGATGAGCGAGTAGTAATCCCTGGTGAAAATCGGATCGAACTTATGATCGTGGCAGCGCGCGCAGGACACCGTCAGGCCCATGAAGGCCCTGGACACCACATCGACCTGTTCGTCGTAGATGTCGTACAGCATTTTGGTCTTGTCCTGCTGCGCCAGCGCCTTCGGACCCAGCGCGAGCAGTCCGGTGGCCACGATGCCGCGCCCATTGATCGGCTTGCCGTCGGGCGAGGGGAGCAGGTCGCCGGCGATCTGCTCTCTCACGAACTGGTCGTAAGGCATGTCGCGGTTGAAGGCTTCGATCACATAGTCGCGATAACGCCAGGCGTAGGGATAGCGATGATCCTCGTCATTGCCGGTGGAATCGGCGTAGCGGGCGACGTCCAGCCAGTGGCGTCCCCAGCGCTCGCCGTAGCGGGGGGAGGCGAGCAGGCGGTCGACAACCCTGGCGAAGGCGTCCTGCGATTTGTCGGCGAGGAAATCGCGGACCTCTTTTTCGGTGGGCGGGAGGCCGGTGAGGTCGAACGTAGCGCGGCGGATCAACGTGATTCTGTCGGCGGCGGGAGCGGGCGCTACCCCTTTTTCCTCCAGGCGGGCGAGGATGAAGCGGTCGATCGGCGTGCGCGCCCAGCTTTGATTCTTCACCTGCGGAACCGCCGGATCTTTCACCGGTTGAAAAGCCCAGAAGCTTTTCTCGGCGGCCGTAAGCTCTCTCGAGGCAGGGCGGACGGCAGCCGCGGGGGCAGCCGTGCTCGAACCGGGCCAGGGCGCGCCAGCTTTGACCCACGACGTGATGTCCGCTATCTCCTGTTCGGGGAGCTTTCCGGTGGGCGGCATCTTCATGGGCTCGGAGTAGCCGATGACTTTGACCAGGCGGCTGGACTCCGGATCGCCCGCCACGACGACCGGCCCGCTTTGGCCGCCATGCAGGAAGCCTTCAGCGGTGCTGAGGTCCAGCCCGGCGGTCTTGACCTTGGAGTTGTGACAGGCGTGGCAGCGGCTGGCCAGGACGGGGCGGATCCTCTTTTCGAAAAAATCCGGCTGCGAACCGGTTTGGGCTCCTAGCGGGATCGAGAGCGCGGCGAGAGAAAAAACAAGGAGGAGTCGCATCGAAGGAACGGGCCGGACCGGCCTACTTTGAGTTTATTGCAAGAGTTAACGGTAACGCAAACAAGATGAGAAGTTGGATGCGCGTCCGGCGCGCAACACGATGACCCGGAGGTCAGGTTCGCCAGCCTGCGCCGTTTTCGACAACCCAGCCGCTTCTGGTGATTCGTGCCCGGCAGCGCCGCCCGGTTGCCGATCCGCGGACGGAAATCGAATCGAGCCCGCATGTTATGATGAAGTACATGGTAGTCCTCCGTTCTGCCCCGGCGATTGCGTTCGCTCTCTCCCTCTAATGCTTTATCCATGGAGGTCCTCCACAGCTTTTAAATGAAGGCCATCGTTCAAATCAACCAAGGCATCGTCAACCTTTTCGGAACTCGGGACGAAAACATCCGCTTGATCGAAACCGGGCTGGGCGTCAGCACCCATCTCCTCGACAATTTCATCGAAATTCAGGGGGAAGACGCCAGCGTGCAGCGCGCCGAGCGTATTCTGGAGGATTACGCCTGCCTCGTTCGCGAGGGGCACGTGTTCACTAACGGCGACCTCAACAGCTATCTGCGCGTCGTGGTGGGGGATCCGGATGTGAACCTGCGCGCTTTGGTGTCGAGCGGGCGGCAGCGCAATTTCGGCAAAAAAGCGCTGGCTCCCAAGACCGTCAACCAGCGGCGATACCTGGAGGCGATCGAGCGCAATGACCTGGTGTTCGGCGTGGGTCCGGCGGGCACCGGAAAAACCTACCTGGCGGTGGCCATGGGAGTTTCCGCCCTGATCGCCAAAAAGGTCTCACGCATTATCCTGACGCGCCCCGCCGTGGAAGCGGGCGAACGGCTGGGGTTCCTGCCCGGCACGCTGCAGGAGAAGGTCGACCCCTACCTCCGCCCGTTGTACGACGCGCTGTACGATATGCTGGAAGCAGAGAAAGTGGAACGCTATCTCGAACGGAATACGATCGAAGTCGCGCCCATCGCATTCATGCGCGGCCGGACGCTGAATGACAGTTTCATCATTCTCGACGAAGCGCAGAACAGCACGCCGGAACAGATGAAGATGGTGCTCACGCGCCAGGGCTTCAATTCCAAGATGGTGGTCAACGGCGACATCACTCAAATCGATCTGCCGGGGGGAAAGCGGAGCGGCCTGCTGGATGCCGTGGATGTCCTGAAGGGGGTCGACGGAATCAGCTTCATTTATTTCGACGAGCGGGACGTAGTCCGGCACAGCCTGGTGCAGCGCATCGTCAAGGCGTACGAGCGATACAACGAGACGTACGGCGCCCGCCAGTTGAGTTTGAAGCTGGCTGAACCCGCCTCCGAATCCGCTGCGCCGGAAGCCGCCGCGACGACCTCCGAGCCGCAAGCTTCGCCTCCCGATTCCGCTCCGGCCCAGGCCTGAGCGACCGCCATGGTTTCGAGCGATGAACTAGTGTCTTTCCGGCGCGTCCCCAGCGGACTGCGCCGCCGCGAGGTGCGCGCGTTCGCCAGGCTTCTGCGGGAAGGAGTGGCGCGCGGCCGCGATTTCCACTGCCTGATCACCGACGACCGGGAGCTTCGCCGGCTCAATCGCCGCTTCCTCGGCCACGATCGTGCAACCGACGTGCTCTCCTTCCCCACGGAAGGCGGGGCCCGGCTGGGGGAAATGGCAATCTCCGCCGGCCGCGCGGCGGCTCAGGCGCGCGCATACGGGCACTCGCGGCTGGACGAGATCCGCATCCTGATGTTGCACGGCCTGCTGCATCTGAAAGGCCTGGACCACGAGAAGGACGGCGGGGCGATGGCGCGGGCCGAGACCCGATGGCGCCGGAAGCTCGGTCTTCCCGCGGGCCTGATCGCCAGGTCGACGACATGATCTTCGGATTGCTGCTCGCGGCCGGATTGCTGGCGCTGCTGCTGTGCCTGATCAGCTTCGTTCAGCTGCTCTACCTGGAAAGTCTGCGGCTGCGGACACGCGACTGTCCCGCCTTGGTGTTCTTCAAGGAAACGCTGGAGGAAAGGCTCGGCATGAAGAGCGAGACCGGCGTGGTCTCCTTCTCACTAATCAAGTACGCGCTGATGCTGCTGATAGCCATCCTGATCCTGGACGGCGCCGCTGAAGGGCAGCCCATCTCCTGGATCGCGTTTACAGAAGCCGCCCTGGCTGCATGGGGCGCGATTCTGATAGCGTCCTTCATCGTGCCGCATATCCTCTACCGCCGGACCGCGGGCGAGTGGCTGATACCGTTCACGCCGCTCCTCAAGACGTCGGCGCTGGCCGTCCGGCCGCTGGTTTTCATGTTGTCCCTGCTCGATTCCGTGCTTGGCAAGGATGTGGAAGCGCCGGGCGGAGAAGAGACGCCGACCTCGGCCGAAAACATTGAAGCGCTGATCTCGGCCGGCGCCGAGGAGGGGCTGATCCAGGAAGACGACCGCAAATTGATCCAATCGGTAGTCGAGTTCGGCGACACCACGGTAAGAGAGGTGATGACTCCGCGCCCCAACATCGTGGCGATGGCGGCCAGCAGCTCGCTCGAGGATTTGCGGAAGCTCGTGATTCACGAGCAGTACTCGCGCATACCGGTTTACGGCGAGTCCATCGATGAGGTCGTCGGGTTCGTTCACGTGCGCGACGTTTTCGAGCTGGATTACGAAAGCCGGTCGGGGCGGACCGTGCAATCGCTGGTGCGGCCGATCCGGTTTGTACCGGAAACCAAACCCGTCCGGGACCTGATGCGGGAGATGCAGCAGGACAGCACCCACATGGTGATCGTGGTCGACGAGTACGGGAATACCGCCGGACTGGCGACGATGGAGGACCTGGTGGAAGTCATCGTGGGCGAGATACGGGACGAGCACGAACCCGGGTCGGACGTAACCACGATGGAGGACGGATCCGTGCTGGTCTCCGGCAGCTTCGATGTGTCCCGGCTGCACGACCTGTTCGACTTCCGCCCGTCCGAGGAAACCGAGTCCACCACCATCGGGGGACTGCTCAGCGAGTGGCTCGGCCGCGTTCCGGTGGCCGGCGAGACCATCGAGCGGGACGGAATCCACGCCGAAGTGGTCGCCGGCAACGATCTGAGAGTAGAGCAGGTGCGACTGCGGAAAGCCGTGAGGAACCAGCCGGCTTGAACACCATCATGATGCCGGCCGGACCGGCGGCCGCGGCTGATCGGGCTATCATGGTCTTGGTGACAGACGCATTTTGGAAAGCCCGGCGGACGGTAAAATGACCGAAACAAAAACAGATACTTTCGTTTCGGGCTTCGTTTCCATCCTCGGCCGCCCCAACGTGGGCAAGTCGACGCTGATGAATGCGCTGATCGGAACCAAGATCGCCATCGTGTCGGACAAGCCGCAGACCACGCGCACCGGCATTCAGGGCGTGCTCACGGCGCCGCGGGGGCAGGTGGTCTTCCTCGACACGCCGGGAATCCACAAGGCCCACTCCGGCCTTAACAAGCGCATGATGGCCAGCGTCCGCGAGGCGCTCGACGAGCGTGATCTGCTCCTCTACGTCGCCGACGCCACCGCTCCCTTCACCACCTCCGACCGGGAGGCGCTCGACATGGTCAAGAAGTCCCGGACGCCGGCGTTCCTGGCGCTCAACAAGATCGACCTGCTCAAGGATAAATCATCGCTGCTTCCTCTCATCGAGCGCTACCGGAAAGTTCACGATTTCGCGGAATACTTTCCCGTTTCAGCGCGCAAAACGACCGGCCTGGATGAAATGCTGGACGCCGTCCTGTCGCGGCTGCCGGAAGGTCCGGCGTACTTCCCGCCGGATCATATTACCGACCAGCCGGAGCGGTTTCTGGCGGCGGAGCTGATTCGGGAAAAAATCCTGCGCGCCACCCGGGAGGAGGTACCCCACTCGGTTGCCGTGCTGATCGACCTTTGGGAAGAGAAGCCGGCAATCACCCGGATTCTGGCCACCATCTACGTGGAGAAAGAGGGTCAGAAAGGCATTCTCATCGGCGCGAAGGGCGCTATGCTGAAGACGGTGGGGATGCAGGCCCGGGAAGAAATGGAGAAGCTGTTCGACAAGAAAATTTTTCTCGAAATGCACGTTCGGGCTGAGCCGCGGTGGCGGGAGAACAAAGCGTTTCTGAACAGCCTGGACTGGCGTACAATGGCCGGTACAGATGAATCTTAAAGTACTGATTTGCGCTCTGCTCGCGCTGACGTTTTTCGGGCTGGCGGTAGCCGCCGACAAGAACGTTACCGACGATTCGATCTATGACAATGTGCGGCGAAAGCTGGCCAGCGATCCCATCGTCAAGGGCGGCGCCCTGCAGGTGGACGTGAAGCAGGGGTCCGTGACCCTGACCGGCACGGTGGATGAGCAGAAGCAGAAGGACCGGGCGACAAAGCTGGCCAAAAAGGTGTCCGGCGTCAAATCGGTGACTAACGAGTTGAAAGTCGTCCAGCGGGAAGTCAAGAAGTGAAAGCCGGGGCTGCACTCGTCTGGCTGGCGGTATCGGCCTTCGGGCAGGATTTTTCCAAGATTTCCATCGACAAGGTAGACGCCGGGTTCCGCTTCACGGAAGGCCCGGTCTGGTCCCGCGAGGGCTTCCTCCTGTTCAGCGACGTGCCGAACAACCAGATCCGGAAACTCACTCCGGGAGAGCGCTCCGTTGTTTTTCGCGACAACTCGAACGGCGCGAACGGATCCACCTACGACGCTCAGGGGCGGCTTTACACCTGCGAAAGCAAGACACGCCGCGTGGTCCGTATGGACAAAAAGGGCAAGATGGAAGTGCTGGCCGAAAGGTGGGACGGCAAGCGCTTGAACGCGCCGAACGACATCGTAGTGCGGAAAGACGGGCACATTTACTTCACCGACCCCGCTTTCGGGGAGCAGGCGGACACGCGGGAGCTGGATTTCTACGGCGTGTATCACATCACTCCCAAGGGAGTGCTGAGCCTGCTGGCGAAACCCGCCGGACGGCCGAACGGCATCGCGCTGTCGCCGAACGGCCGCATCCTGTATGTCGCCAACTCGGATGACCGGAACGTGCGGGCGTACGACGTCGACCGGGAGGGGAACGCGTCGAACGAGCGGGTGCTGGTTGCCCAAATCGAAGGCGTGCCGGACGGCATGCGGGTCGATGAGAAGGGCAACCTGTACGTGACGGCCAAGGGAGTGGCCGTCTTTACGCCGGAAGGCAAGCTGCTGCACGTGATCGAACTTTCCGAGACGCCGGCCAATTGCGCCTTCGGCGATCCGGATTTTCAGACCCTCTACATCACGGCCCGGACGTCGCTCTATCGCGTGCGCCTGGGAGTCAAGGGATCCGTTCAATACTGAACGAGAATGTCCAGGCGATCCTACCCGGAAAGGCCGATTCTTGGAATCGGCGCCATCGTGATTGAGTCCGGACGCGTGCTTCTGGTAAAGCGTGGGCGGGAGCCGTTGAAGGGTTTCTGGTCCCTGCCCGGCGGTGTTCTGGAGGTAGGCGAAACACTGGTGGAGGGATTGCGCCGCGAGATGCGGGAGGAGACCGGGCTCGAGATCGAGACGCTGTCCGTGGTGGAGATTTTCGAGCGGATCATGCGGGACGCGTCCGGAGCAGCCGAGTATCATTACGTCCTGATCGATTATCTCTGCCGCGTGACTGGAGGAACTCTCGAGGCCGGGGACGACGTGAGCGAAGCCTGCTGGGTGGAGCGGGAGCGCCTGGGGGAATACCGGATCACGGAGGGCTCGGTCCCGGTGATCGAGAAGGCTTTCGATGTCGCGGCGGACCTTCTGGTCCGCCCCGCAAGGCAGTAATCCATGAAAACCACCAGCGCGGATCTGCTTGAATTCGACGCGCTCCGGGAGCTGATCGGACGGTTCGTCGCCAGCCCGCTCGGCCGCGCTCAGTTGGAGCTCGTGGCGCCGTCGAGCGGCCGGGAGCATCTTACCGAAACTCTGGCCGAGGTGGACGAAGCGATTCAATACGTGAAGTCCGCAGCCCAGCCGAAGACGGCGCAGCGTGGGGCGGCCATACGTCTGGATTTCTCGGGAATCTCCGACCTGCGCCTGGCGGCCGAAAAGCTGCGCATCGAGGGCGCCAGCCTCGAACCCCGCGAAATATTCGATCTGATCGCGCTGCTCGACCGCGCCGCCGATTTCAAGTCGATTCTAGCGGCGGTAACGGAAAGGTTCCCCCGCCTCGGACGCCGCGCGCTGCAGCTTGGCGAATTCCGCACCGTTCTCCGCGAGATTTCGGGGAAGGTTCTGCCGGACGGCTCGGTGGCCGACAGCGCCAGCGTGGCGCTGTCCCGCTTGCGCCGGGAGATCGAAAAGCAGAAGAAATCCATCCACGATTCCCTCGAGCGCTTTCTGCGCGCGCACAGGGAAGAGGGCGTCCTGCAGGAGGAGATCGTCACCATCCGCAACGAGCGCTTCGTGGTGCCGGTGATCTCCGGGCAGCGCCGCAAGATCGACGGCGTCATACACGGCGCAAGTTCCAGCGGCCACACCCTGTTCGTAGAACCGCTCGAAACGATCGACCTCAACAACGACCTGGTCCGGCTCACGGAAGAGGAGATGCGCGAAACGCACCGCATCCTGCGCGAGATCACCGAGCGGCTGCGCGGCTATGCCGATTCCATCCGCGCAACCCTGGGCACGATGGGCGAGCTGGAGCTTCTGTTCGCCAAGGCGCGCTTCGCCGTGGAGTTCGACGCCAGGATTCCACGCTTCGGCGAGAGGCTCCTGCTGCGGGAGGCAAGGCACCCGCTGCTGCAGGACGTGCTGCGGCGGCAGCGCAGGGAAGTCGTGCCCATCTCCCTGGAGCTCGATGCGAACTGCCGCACACTGCTCATCAGCGGCCCGAATACGGGCGGCAAGACGGTGACGCTGAAAACGGTCGGCCTGCTGACGCTGATGGCGCATTCCGCCCTGCCGGTCCCCTGCCAGGATGCGGAGTTCCCCATCTTCGAGCAGGTGCTGGCCGACATCGGCGACAACCAGTCCATACAGGAGAGCCTGAGCACGTTCTCTTCCCACATCTCGCGGATTCGCGACATGGCGCTCGCCGTCACGCCCGATTCACTGGTTCTGCTCGACGAGCTGGGCGCCGCCACCGATCCGGAGGAAGGCGGGGCGCTCGGCGTGGCTATAGTCGATCACTTCCGCGGAGCGGGGGCGTTCACCCTGATCTCGACTCACCTGCTGGCGCTGAAGGTTTACGGCGCGAATACAGGCGGGGTGCTGAACGCCTCGATGGGCTTTGACGAGCAGACGCTCGAGCCGACCTATCATCTGCGCACCGGAGCCCCGGGCAAATCCGCGGGTCTCGACATCGCCATGCGGCTCGGCATGCCGGCCCACATCATGGACTGCGCCCGGCGGTCGATGGGCTCCAGGGAGCAGGATCTGGCGGCGTTCCTGAGCGAGCTCCACCGGCGCCTCGAAACCACCGCGGAGCTGGAGCGGACGCTGCGGGTCAAAGTGGACGAGCTGGCCGCGCAGGAGAAGGCGCTGGCGCGGGATTGGGAGAAGCGCGAAGCGGCCAAGCTGAAAGAGCTCGAGCGCCGCTGCGACCTGGTGCTGGAGAAGTTCGAGGCCGATTCGCGCGAGACCATCGAGCGCATCAAACTGACCGCCGAGCAGAGGAAGGCCGCCGATCAGGCTGCGCGCGGAGTGGCGAAGGTGAAGCGCGAGCTGAAAGAGGAGTTCCAGAACACGGTTCTGGCCGTGGCCGCGGGAACACCGGCGGAGCCGCCTCCCCGGATCGAGGAGGGGGCCAGGGTGCTTCTCAAGGGCGTCAGCGAGCCGGCTCGCGTCCGGCGCAAGCTGGGAGAGGACCGCCTCGAAGTGGAGGCCGGCTTCATGAAGATGCAGGTCTCGATCGACGATGTGCTCGAAGTGCTGCCAGCGGCCGGCGAATCGCGCAAGCTTCCCAGGAATGTCTCCTTCCAGCCCGCGCCGCAGCTGCGGCCGTCGTTCCAGGAGATCAACGTCATCGGCGAGCACGCCGAAGAAGCGCGCGACCGCGTGGAGAAATTCCTCGACTCGGCCGTGATGGCTACCGCCAGCCGCGTCCGCATCGTGCACGGGCATGGCATGGGGATCTTGCGGAAAACCATTTGGGAGCTGTTGAAATCCAGCCCGCACGTGGAGAAGTACTATCAGGCGCCGCAGAACGAGGGCGGGGCCGGCGCGACCATCGTCGAACTGAAGGAATGAGCACGCTCGTTTTGATCGCCGCCCTGCTGGCGGGGGAGTGGCCTCGCTTCCGCGGACCGAACGGCGGCGGCGTGGCCGCGGAGTCCGGCGCGCCTTCCGACCTTCAGAAGAGCCTGATCTGGAAACTGGCGCTTCCGCCCGGCCATTCGTCGCCGGTACTGTCCTCGACGAGCATCTTCCTCACGGCGCTGGACGGCGAGAAGCTCTACACGTACGCGATAGACCGTGGCGCCGGCAAAGTCGTCTGGCGCCGGGAAGCGCCGCGCAGCCGCGCCGAGGCGCTCGACAAGCGCAACACGGCGGCGTCTCCGAGTCCGGCGATCGATGGAGACAGCGTCTACGTCTTCTTCGGCGACTACGGCCTGATCGCCTACACACAGGACGGGCGCGAGCGCTGGCGCACGCCGCTCGGTCCCTTTCGCAACGCATACGGGATGGGCGCCTCGCCGATCGTCACGGGCGACAGAGTGATCCTGGTGTGCGACCAGGGTGTCGGGTCGTTCATTATCGCCCTGAGCCGGGAGGACGGCCGCGTGCTTTGGAAAACGGCTCGTCCGGAGGCCGTGAGCGGCCATTCGACACCCTCGCTCTATCAGCCGCCGTCGGGCGGGATGCAGGTCCTGGCGCCGGGCTCTTTCCGGCTCACCTCCTATTCAGCCGCGACCGGCGAGAAGCTGTGGTGGATCGACGGGCTACCCAGCGAGATGAAATCGGTTCCGCTGGTCTTCGGCGACACCGTCTACATCAGCGGCTACAACACGCCGGAGAACGACCCCGGCCGGCAGGTGAAGGTCCCGCCGTTCGACGAGGTCCTGGCAGCCGGCGACGCGAACCATGACGGCAAGCTGACGAGAGCCGAAATCACGGACCAAAAAGCGAAGCGCTACTTCCAGTTTCTGGACCTCGACCTGGACGGCGCGCTCGACCGCGGCGAGTGGCTTATCTACCAGTCCACGATGGCTGCGGAGAACGGGCTGCTGGCGTTCCGCCTTGGCGGGCGCGGCGACCTCACCGGCAAGCAGCTGCGCTGGAAGTATCAGCGGTCGATACCGCAGCTTCCCTCGCTGCTGCTGTACAGGAGCGTGCTGTACATGATCAACGACGGCGGCGTGCTCACGACATTGAATCCGGAAACCGGCGCCGTCCTGGCGCAGACGCGCATGCGAGGGGCGATCGATCATTACTACGCGTCGCCGGTGGCGGCCGGGGGCAAAATCTACCTGGCGAGCCAGAGCGGGGTCGTGACCGTGCTCAAAGCGGGCGGCAGGCAGGAGATCCTGGCGACGCACGAACTGGATGACGAAGTCTATGCGACTCCGGCCATCGACGGAGGCCGCCTCTATATCCGGACGCGGGGCGCGCTTTACTGCTTCGGCGAATGACCGGAGCGCGCCAGCGATCGCTCGTATCGCGACTGCTCGGCGTCGCCTCCGGCGGCCAGCAGGTTGGCCAGGCGATCGTGCGCGGCCGCGAAGTCCGGCTGCCATCGGATCGCCTCGCGGTACGCGGATTCGGCGGCCTTCGAATCTCCTGACTGTTCGAGCGACACAGCCAGGTTCAGCCACCCCAGTGGAAGCTCCGGCCGGATCACCGTGGCCTGGCGGAACCAGCGGATCGAATCGGCCAAGCGGCCGAGTTGGCCCGACGCGACGCCGAGCGCGAGAAGGGTGTCCACATCCCGCGGGTTCGCGGCGATACCCGCGTTCAGGGCCTGCCACGCGGCATCGAGCTGATTGAGCCGCAGCAGCATCTGGCCGGCGCGGCCGGGGTCGCCCGTGCGCAGGCTCCAATCGGCGGCCTCGCGATACCGTCCGGCCTTGCGGTAAGCGTCGGCCAGTTCTTTCGAGGCGCGCTCGTCCCCGGCGCGGGCCAGGGGCTCCAGTCGGCTGATTCCGCCGACCAGGTTGGTTCCGTCCCGAACCTGCGCAATCGCCAGCCAGACCGGATCCGGAGCGGCGGGCAGATAGGGCGCGACCGGACCGCGATAAACTTCCGGCGCCGGACGGCGCGGCAAGGGCCGGCGCTGAATGCGATGATCGGTCAGGGTGACGTGGGGCGCGTCGTCGGCGGCGTGGCGCGGCATGTGGCACCCGGCGCAGTCCAGCTCGCGGCGCGCGTGCTCACCGGCGTGGCAGCCGCGGCAGGCCTGAGTCACATCCACTTTGCGCAGGTGATGCGCGTCGTGGCAGGTGGTGCAAGTCAGCCCCCGGCAGGCGGACTGGCGGAGGCGGTAGGCCGCGCTGTTGACCTCGAACTTATCGTCCATGCCGGCGCCGGCCGGATGGTCGAAGAAGAGGCGCTGCGAAGAGAGCGGCTCGCCCGGCTGGTAGCGGTCCTTCAAACGGATGGCGTCGGGGAGCGCCCGGCTGGTAGTCTGGAGGTGGCACTGAAGGCAGACCTCATCCCGGCGCACGGGGGAGAGCCGCGCCGGGTTGACAATCCTGGCTGCGGAAGGCTCCGCGATGTGCCCGGCGCCGGGCCCGTGGCAGCGCTCGCAATCGATGGCCGCGCGCCGGTCGTAGGCCGCGTGGCAGAACAGGCAGGCGGCCGAGACCTCGCGCCGGAAATCGGAGTGGGCGGCGTGATCGAAGCCGGGACTCATCGCCCAGTGGCCGCCATCGCCGGCGTACCAGCTTACCGGCAGCTCGAAGAGGCGACCGTCCGGCGCTTTGTAGAGAAAGCTGCGGGCGTGGGAGCCGGAGCCGACAGCGTACTCGATCCGCGCCTCGAAGACATTCGTTTCCGCGCCGCGAAAGCCCTGCTGCCAGCGGCGCACGTAATAGCCGCCCTCTTTGCGGAACAGGCGGTACCAGCGGCCGGACGCTTCGTGATAGTAGGTGTTGCGCCGGTCCCAGTCGCCCACCGACCCGATTTGGCTGGAGAACGTGCGAGCCATGGCGCTGACGCCATAGCTCGCGTCTATCGCGGAATGACACGGCTGGCAGGAGCCGGCCGCGCGGGCCAGCTCAGAACTGAAGACGCATACCAACCATAAACGACCGCTCATTCTTAGCCGATGTTACCCTGCCGAAAGTCGCCGGCGTATAGAACGTATTGCCGACAGCGTTGAACTCGGTGTGGTTGAAGCTGTTGTACGACTCGGCCCGCACTTCGAGCGTCGGCTTTTCGCCGTGCAGTTTGAAGATCTTCGACATGGCGATGTCCCAATTGTTGATGCCTGGCGCGCTGAGGACATTGCGGCCCAGGGGCGCGAATGTCCCCAGAGCCGGCGCCGAGAAGACTGACTGATCGAACCAGCGCGTCGCGGTCCGTTCGCCGTGCCCGATAAACGGGCTGCCGCTGGTGGCGGGGCGCTGCCGCGAACCGGGCGCGCCGACTCCGGCGATGTCGCGCCCGAGCTGCGGATTCAGCGGAAGGCCGCTTTGGAACACGCTTACGCCGGACAACTGCCATCCGCCCAGCGCCTGGCCCGCCACGCCGGTGGCGTGCTTCAGCCAGGGTAGTTCATAAGTGTAGCTGACGACGAAGTTGTGACCGGCGTCGAAATTGGCGCGGCCGCGCTCACCCGACGAGTTCTGTGTGTTGGGCACGTAGCCGTAAATGCCGCCCGTAAAGTCGGCGTTGTCGATCGCCTTCGACCAGGTATAGGCCACGTGGTAGCTGAGGCCATTCGAGTAGCTGCGGCGCACCGAACCGTGCAGGCCATGGTAGTTGGACATGTAGCTCTGCTCACGGTGATCCAGCCTGCCCCAACCCTTGTAAGGGCGAAGGAAATTGGCGTTCACCGAGCCGTTGGCGATGCCCACCGAAGCCAGCGGCTGGTTGATGTCCTGGGTCCGCATCATGTGGATCGCCCGCGAGCCGGAGTAGCCGATTTCGACCAGCGTGCTCTTGTGCACCGAGCGCTGGATGTTCAGATTCCACTGCTCCGTGTAGGGAGTCTGCTGCTTGGTGTCGATGGACCCCAGCGTGGTCGGCAGATCGAAATCGCGAGCCGCGCCGCCGCCCGGATTGCTCAAATTTGTGTTGAACAGGTCGACCAGCTTGGCGAAAGGCGGGTTGCCCGACATCAGAATAAAGGCGCCCAGAATCTCGCGGCTGTAGAACATTCCGAAGCCGCCGCGCAACGCCGTCTTGCCGTCGCCGAAAAGATCCCAGGCGAAGCTCACCCGAGGCGCGAAGTTCCTCTTGGAGAAGTCCCAGTAATCGGCGGGATTCACCAGGCCGTTGAAAAGGTCGCCGCTGTTCTTGATGATCTGGCCTTGGGCGTTCAGTGTCACGGCCTTGGCAGGATTGTAATTGGCCGGGCGCACCACGCGGTACTTGTCACTGAATTCATGCGCCGGCGGGAAATAGGAATAGCGCACGCCGATGTTCAAACTCAAGCGCCGGCTCACTTTCCAGTTGTCGTCCACATATGCCTCGAAGGCGTTGCGGCGGTTGTCATTGAACGCCACCGTGTCGGTCTCCGAATACTGCGCCGCCTTTCCCAGAATCAGGTCCGCAAAGGCGTCGCCGGTGACCTTGCCGTCAAAATTGAAATCGCCGAAAACGTTGGTATTGGTGGGCTCGAACTTGATTTCGTAAGCGTAGTCGAAACCCGTCTTGATGGTGTGGGCGCCTTTGATCCAGGTAAGATTGTCCTTGATATCGTATATGGTTTGGTAGTTGCTCCACGGCGCCGAAGGCGCGATGCTGGCGTAGTTGACCATGTTGATATTAGGTACCTTATCCGGGATCTTCCCCAGGTTCAGGTTGGATAGGGGATAGGTCTGCTCGTTGGTCGGGAAAAGCTTGGGAATCGAGATACCCCACCTCGAGCCGCTCACGTCCGGCGGAAATTGCATGATCCGATTGTGGGAGCGGACGAAGTTCAAATCGTTGATCACGTTCGGACGCAGCGTGGAAGTGAAATCGACCACCAGGTTGCGGGCCGGTGTCTTATCCTCGCGCTGCAGCCATTCGAAACCAGGCTGGACGCGGTAATCACTGACTCGAAGTTCCATCGTGTATCGTCCCATCAATCGATGGTTCTGGCCGAAGTTGTGATCCCCGCGGAACATGCGCTCGCCGGTGTTATCGGCGCGGCCTTGCGTGGCGCTCCAGTTGCGCCCGCTCGAATCGCGAAAATTCAGCTCAGGGTACATTTTGATGTAGCCCAGGGCGTTCTTATCGAACCGCGCCGCGGGGATGATGTTACCCGGAAAAGGGGCGTTCGTGGTGGGATCGGTGAGGGCTTTGCCGAGGGAGCTGAAATTACCGGTGCGATAGGGGATTTCGGGAAGAATCTGCTGGAACAGTTCCTGCCGGCGCTCCTTGATGAATCCGATGTGGACGAAGAAAAAAGTCTTGTTGCGGCCGTTGTAAATTTTCGGGATGAAGACCGGTCCGCCCACGGTAAAGCCGAAGTCGTTGCCGCGGAAGGATTGCCGCGTGGGGGAGAAATAATTGCGGGCGTTTAATTTGTCGTTGCGCAGAAACTCGTAGGCCGACCCGTGCAGATCGTTGGTCCCGCTCTTGGTCACGACGTTGAACTGAGCGCCGCTTCCGATGCCGAATTCGGCGCTGTAGTTCCCGCTGATGGCGCGGAATTCAGCCACCGTCTCGACATCAGGCGCCAGCGGCGCGCCCCAATTGCCGCCAGTATCGATGTTGTAGCCTCCGTCCAGCAGCCAGGCGTTATGCGTGGGCCGCACGCCGTTCACCGAGGTGTTGTTGTTGCGCCGGTCGCCGGGCGTCGTAGAGATCGCTCCGGGCATCGTCAGGGCGAAGGGGAAAACATACCGTCCCTTGGACGGCATCTTCAGCATCTCCCGCCCTTCCAGCACCGCGCTAGTGGCGCCGGAGGCGGTGTTGACGGAGACCAGCTCCGCCTCCACCGTCACCTGCTCGGTTACCGACCCCACTTCGAGAGTGAAGTTCAGACGGCGGTTGTCATTGACGCGCAGCACCACGCCGGCAAGCCGGCTCGTGCGGAACCCCGTCGATTCCGCCGTCACGTCATAAGTGCCCGGGGGGACCAGCGTCATCACAAATGCGCCCGAATCGTCGGCCCGCGCCTGCATCGTGCGGCCGGTTTCGGTATTGCGCAGCGTGATTGATGCGCGGGGCACTCCAGACGAAGAAGCGTCCAGAACATTCCCATAGACGCCGGCGGTCACTTCCTGGGCAAAGGAAGCGGCTGCAAAAACAAAAGTCCCCATCAAGACAGCGTAAACACGCATTTGTCAACCCCTTTATCGATAGAAACAATTAGTCCGAATCATGGACTATCTCAGTACGTTGTGGAGAGTATACACCAAACCCCGGCCCAGGCCATAGAAAAATTTCAAACCCGGGGACGGTTTTCTCACGCCGGAGCGGTCCGTCTTCAATCCGCAACGGTAGGCTTCCCGGACCGGGGCAGGGGCAAGGTCCGGGGTGGAGAATCGAGGTCGCCCTTGGCTTCCCGTACCAGGCGATCGCACTCCCTTCGCATGCGCGCCAGCGTGTCCCGGCGCTGCGGATCGGCGGCCAGGTTGACGGTCTCGTCCGGATCGGCGGCGACGTGGAACAGCTCTTCGTAAGCGGGCTTCAAGCCGCGCACCGACGCCGTCAGCCAGGTCTGATAGGCGCGGGCCTGTTCCGGGGTCACTCCGTAGTCGTCGCCGCCGGAGAACAGCGCCCGGTCGGTGGGGAAATAGCGGATGTATTTCCATTCCGCGGAGCGCACGCTTTCGACGCGGGGGTTGCCGAAGACGGTGGACCAGAGGTTTTCGGCAAACGCATACTCGCGCCAGCGGGTCTTCGCGCCGGCGAGCAGCGGCTTCAAGCTGCGGCCCTGCATGGTGGAGGGAATGGGGACGCCGGCCAGGTCGAGCAGGGTGGGGGCGATATCGATCGACTGCGCCAGCTCCCCCAGCCGCTTCCCGCGCCGCGAGGAGGGCAGCCGGGGATCCATGACGATCATCGGAATCCGCAGGCAGGGCTCGTAATTCAAAGCCTTGCCGCCGAGCCCGTACTCGCCGTCCATGATGCCGTGGTCGGAGGCGAACACGATGACGGTATTGCGGTCGAGCCCCAGCTTGCGGAGCTGATCCTGGATGGCGCCCAGGACCGAGTCGATGCCGGTGATGGTCTGGTAGCAGCGCACGTGATGTTCGCGCACGCCGGCTTCCGAATCGACGTAATCGTAGCTGTGCTGCCGGTACCTTGCGTAAAGCACGTCCTCCGGCAGCCGGGGTTTGCGGATCTCCGCTTTGGGAGCGTAGTTCGACGCCAGCCGGTACTGGACGATCTTATCCCGGTAGGCGGTACGGTACAGCTCCGGGTCGGAGGGCAGTTGCTTCATGGTACCGGTTCCGGCTCGATGGGGAAGGTTGAAGGCAATGGACAGGCAGAACGGCTTACCCTCCGGCCGCTGCCTCAGGAAAGCCGCCGCTCCGCCGATGAACGCGCCGTGCGGATCGAGGAAGCTCAGAGCCCCCTCCCCCAGCACTTCCGGCTGCGTATCCGCTTTGGCCTGCCGGAAGATGGGATGACGGCTTTTCGGATAGAACGTCAGGTGCTGATGGCCGGCGTACCAGAAATCGAAGCTTTTTTCGATGACGCCGGTCTCATAACCCCGCGCTCCGACCGGCACGTGGTTCTTCCCGATGTAGCCGGTAAAGTAGCCGGCATTGCGCAGCAGCATGGGATAGCTGTTCGCCCAGGCGGCCGGCGAGAGGGCGGTTCCCGAGTTGAAATTGACGCCGTGGCGGTGCTCGTACTGGCCGAGGAAGTAGCAGGCGCGGCTGGGCGTGCAGATGGCGCTGGTGACGAACGCATTCTCGAAGAGGACGCCGCCGGCGGCGAGCTGATCGATGCGCGGGGTGCGAACTTCCGGGTTGCCGTAGCAGCCCAGCGAGTCGCGGCGCTGGTCGTCGGTCAGCAGGAAGACGATGTTGGGGCGGTTGTCCGGCTGCAGGGGGAAGGCGGCGGCGCCGAACGCCGCGCCCGCCAGCAGGCGGTTGAACTGTCTGCGCCGCATGGCCGGTTACCTCTTCTTCTTTCTGCCGGGACGATTGATCCACTGGTTCAACTCTTCCGCGGGCTCCGGAATGCCGCCCTTGTCCCCTGTCTCCGCTATCCAATCGTCGAGGCGCTTCGACATTCCGGCGACCCGTGTCTTGTGCTCGGGCGAAGCCGCCAGGTTGCGGACCAGGAACGGATCGGCCTGGGTGTCATAGAACTCGACGGGCGGCTTATGAGGGGCCATCCACTGCTCCTGAACGGCGTTCAGCTTACCGGCGGCGTGCAGCTCCTTGATGACGCGCTGGGTCGGGTAGGAGCTTTCGATATAAGCGTTGGACTGCGTGTAGGGGCGCTCCGGCATGAAGTTGCGGATGTAGCGGTAGCGGCTGTCGCGGACAGAGCGGATGCGCTCGATGGTTTCGTCGCAGCGGTCGCGCGCGGTGACGATGAAATCGCGCGGCCTGGCTTTGGGGCCGAACAGCGGGCGGCCATGGAACCATTCCGGCTGCTCGATGCCTCCGGCCATGAGGCTGGACGCGGTCATATCGAGCGATAGGCAGAGCTCATCGCGCACCGCGCCCGGCCTGGCCACGCCGGGCCAGCGGACCAGCAGCGGGACGTGCGTGCCATAGTCGTACAGCCACTGCTTGCCACGCAGCAGGCAGCG
>DATJFH010000383.1:0-15920 GCA_035495815.1 Bryobacteraceae bacterium | reverse complement strand
TCGGCGCAGCCGTATTTGAGCCGGTACACGTAATTGTCCACCGATCCGGCGGTCACCTTCACGGGGACATCCAGCTTGGCCACCCATTTTTCCACTTCCACGAAAACACCGGGATTCGGCGCGACCGCGATGATGGTGTTGATGCGGTCGATGGGCATGAACTTGACGGCCGTGCTTTTCTCGGAGAGGGCGTAGGCTTTGAAAACGGTTTCGAGCTCCTTGACGACGTCCGAGGGCCGGCCGTTCTCGACCTGAAACAGCCGCACGCGCTTGGTGGCGAACACATCGTTGTCGAAGAGTGAGATCAGCTCCATGGTGCGGCGCATGTTGCGGGCGTTGTCCTGAATGAGGAGCAGGTTCGCGGCATCGTACACGACCACGGTGCGGCCCTCGCCGAGGAAGGGGTCGATCAGCGTCTTCATGTCGGAGACCGACGCGTACTTGAGGAAGATGAGGTTGAGGACGACCTCTTCGCTATTCTCCGGCAGCTTCTCGCCGGCGACTCTGGGGCTGATGGGCAGACGCACGGCATCGGCCGCGGGCACGATACGGTAGAGGTCGCCGACCTGCACCATGACGGCGCCGTTCATGCGCAGGATGGTGTCGAGGAGCTGGCGCACGTCGACGGGCTTGATCTCGCCGTAGGTGTTGATGGTGACTTTGCCGCTGACGCGGGGGTCGAGGATGTAGTTGATCTTCAGCTTCTGGGCGAGGATGTCGATGACCTCGACCAGCGAGACGTTGTAGAAATTCAGACCGCCGAGGGAGCCGGCGGCGGGTTTGGGGGGCGCCGCGGCGGGCGTGGTGGCGGGGGGCTGGGCGGCGGGCGCGGGTTGGCCGGCTGCTGGTTGTCCGGGCGGCGGTTGTGCTGGTGCGGGTTGGCCGGCCGCTGGTTGTCCGGCTGCGGGTTGTCCTGCTGCTGGTTGGCCGGCTGCCGGTTGTCCGGCGGGTGGGGCTGGCTGCTGGGCCCACAACGACACAGTGACAATCAGGACGATTCCGGCGCACGCTTTCCAGTTCCCTGTCATCCGCCGCTACTCCTGTTTCGCTTTCGCCGCATCCGCCTGGCCGCGGCTTTTTTCGAGCGCCGCCCGCTCATCTTCGGTCAGCTCCGATTTTTTCTTCTGCCAGCGGTACGGACCGAACGGGCCGGGACGCTCGAAACGGACGGTATCGCCGTCTTCAGCGGCCGTGATGTTGGCCGCGGCGGGAACCGCCGGCGCGGCAGCCGGTTTGTCCTCGGCCCTGGCAATTCCGAAGGGGGTCTTGCGGTAGGTCCACTTTTTGCCCTGCTTGTCGGTGTAAGTGTAGGTTCCGGGCTCGGTCTGAGTCGCGCCCTCCGGAATCACGATCTCGGCCGGAGGGGCCGCCTTTTTCGCGGAGCCCGCTTTCTTCCGGGCCGGTCCCTGCTCCGCCTGCGCCAACAACGCCGAGAACAACACCATCAGACAAATCGTCCACTTCATGTTTTTCAATCTCCTGTTCGAATCACTTCACGGCTTCCCACACGCAGGACGTGCCGAAGGGGGTTTGCCGGACAATCTTTTTCATTCCGTTCACAACCGTTCCCGCCGGAGACGGATCGTTGGTCTGGCAATTGGCGAGTCCTTCACCGAGCTTTACGCCGGGTTCGGGTTTGACCGCCGGCGGGGGAGCCGCCGAGGCAGCGGCCGCGGCAGCCGGCGCCGCCGCCTGCCCGCCGGCAGCGACCACCGGGACCGAGTCACCGCCGCGGTCGATCAGCTCGTCGAGCTTCCTGGTCACGGTACGGTTTTCCCAGGCCAGCACCAGCTCGTCGCCCCTGACCGAGACCAGCTTGAACTCGCCGATCTTTTCGCCCGGATGAATGCCGCGCTGCCGTCCACCGCTTTTCTCGCTCATCATCACGATCGGAGTTCCGTCGATGGCCATCACGCCGTGCACCGCGGGCAGCGGCGGCAGCGGCTTGGGCGGATCCGCCTTGGGCGGATCGAGGACGACCTGCGAATTGCGATCCTTCGACCAAAGCATTTTCTGGGCGATCTCCAGATACGACGCCGGGGTCACCGCCGGCGAGGGCGGGGCGGGCGGCGGCGCAAGGGCAGGCGGCGGCGGGGCTTTCTTGGTAAGCGTGGCCCGCTCCCGCGCGCCCAGCTCCCGCGATTCCTTGCGCAGCCGCCAGCCGCCGGCGAGCGCCAGCGCGATCAGCGCGAAATTCAACAGCCACAGTTTTCGCTTCAAAACAGAGCCGACCCTTTCTGTTCCGGAACCAGCTTGCGCGGCACCACTCCGGAGAGCGCCAGGCGTACGGCCACGGTCTTCTCCTTCGGGTTGGCGAGCGAGATCCGCACTTCGCTCGTGGCCAGCAGCGCTTTCTCCGATGTCAGCGCAGCCAGAAAGTTCACCAGCTGATCGATGCCGCATTCGAAGGTGACAGCGACGGTGACTTCGCCGTAATCCTCGCCCAGCGGCCGCACGGGGCCGAATTCGCCGCCACGGGCGTCGATGTTCTCCTTCTTGCCGACGGCGCGGATGGTCTGCAGGAGCTGAGCCTGCGCCTGCTGGGCCGTCTCCGCGGCGATCACGCCCGCTTCCCTGGCCGCGAGCTGCTCGCCGGCTTGTTTGAGCAGCGCTTCCTTGCCGGGGACGGCGGCGGAGAGCTGCTTCATCTTCGCCAGCTTCTTTTCGGCCATCTCGACCGAATCCACGGAGGCTTCGACCACTTCCGGACCGGAGGCCGTCTTCAGGCGGAACAGCAGGATGGCGGCGGCGGCCACGGCCAGCAGCAACAGCGCGCGCCGGTCCCGCGTCTCGAGCTTCATCGCGGCCTGCGCAGCGCCCGGATGCGGAACATCTCGCTCTTGGCCGCTTTCACGATCGGTATCTGAAATCCGGACTCTTTGAAATAGGGCGAGCTGTCGATCAGTTTCAGGAGCGGGGCGGCCTGGTCGGCTTCTCCGGCGAGCACAACGGCGTCGCGATTCAGCTCGGTGGAGCTGACCCAGACCGGCGGGGCGAGCAGCCTGGTCAACTCGTTCAAGGTATCGAGGTCGTATTTGGAGCGTCCCCGGAATTCGTCGAGCAGGCGCACGCGCGCGCGGGCGCGCTCGGTGGCTTTGTCGAGGGCGGCAATCTTCTTCACCTGGGGCTGCAGCTTTGCGCTCTCCGCTTCGAGAATGGCCAGGTAGCGGCGCTCTTCGATGCGGGAATAACCGAACACGGCGCCGGCTACGAGCAGGACCAGCGCCGCCAGAATCGCGGTGGGCACGAACACCATGCGCGAGTTGGCGCCGCGCTTCTCTTCCGGCAGCAGGTTGGCCGCGGCCGCCAGCCGGGGACAGGCCCCGGCCAGCGAAGCGGCGTACGGCATGGCGCTGCGGGGAAAATCAATCGCCCCGGAAACGGGCGGGGGCAAAATCTGATCGAGGCGCACGGCCGCGATATCGGGCGGGAGCCGCAGCTCCGCCGCGGCCATGGAGATGGCACGGGCCGCCGGGAGATCGAACTGGGCCGAAAATACAGGCCGGGCGGGGCTCTCGCCATACACTTCGATGGCGCCATTTTCGGCGGGAATGGTGGCCAGCAGGCCGGCCGCCGGAGGCTCGGCATAAAGCCGCAGCGCCCCGTGGGCCACGGCCGCGGAAAACGTGAAGCTGGCGACGGCCACGCCGGCCTCGGCGAATTTCTCCATGTAGGCGTCGAGAGTCGCGCGGCGAATGATACCGATCAACGCCGCCCCTTTGTCGGAAAGCCGCTGCCATCCGACGGCGACGTCGTCGTCGCCATAGGGATGCAGGGTCTCGGCCTGATAGCCCACGGCTGCGCCGAAGTCCCTGGCGGAAACACCCGGGAGCGCGATCTGGCGCACGATCACTTCGCGCTTGGGGACCACCACGGCCGCGGCGAGGTGGCCGGCGCCCTGCTGGCGCAGGAACCGGGAGTACTCCGTGCCCCATTCGCCGGCCGGCCGTTCCCGGAAATTGCGGATGACGGTGGAGGCGGCCACGCGCACTCCGGCCGGCCGTACATGCGACAGGATCACGGCCAGATCCGAATCCCCGATCTCGATCCCGACCCCGCTTCCGAACGCCAGCAATGTGCGCAGTTCCATAAAACTAATTCCGCAGCGCGTTGTCGTACCAGCGCAGCACGTGATAGGGAGAGTTCCAGTCAAACGGGGGCATGAATTTGACAGTCGCGGCCACGCTTCTGCGCAGATCGGAAAGGTTTCCGTTCTGCAGTTTTGGACGCGCGGTGGCCCGCAGGGTGAAGATGGAATTCCCGCCCAGCTGCAAGCGCCCGGAAGCAAGATCTTCACCCTGCCGGAAGGGCTTGACGCGGCGCCGCTCGACGATGGCCCGGACCAGCTCCGGCGGCAGACCGAGGCTGCTCAATACGGCCGGATGGGCCGAATTGATGTCGAACTGCCCGGTCGTGCCATAAATCGAGACACACTCGTTGAGCCCGCCCCGGCGGGACAGGTGCCCGCCGGCGTCGCGCTCGTAGGAACCGTAATAGAGATCGGTGGTCATCCCTCTCACAGACAGCAATTCTTCAATCTCTTCAAAAGACGCATGACGGGAGCGGAAAGACGGAGTGAGGGAAAGATAATATTGATCGAACGGGGAATCCCCGCCGGGCGACCGCCAGTCGAGGACGGCTTCGGTCACCAGGCGCGCCTGGTCCTCGCGCGTTCCGAGGGCTGCGAGGAGGCGGTACAGATCGTCGGCCGAGATCTTGTTGATGTTGTAGAAGGCGGTCTCGGGGATGACTTCGACTTCGACATCGCCGGTAGGGAACGACATCCGCAGGACCGGCGTGTCGCGGGAATAGTAAGGCGTCGGATTCTCGGGCGAGGCGCCCCCGAGCCGACCCCACTGGACGTAGAGAATGGCCCGCTCGACGGCTCCGGTGGCGAGATAGTAGGCGCGCAGCCCGTCGACGGCCGTAGAGGCGCGCTCCGTCTCGCCCTGGACACTGCTGGCGAGGGAGAAGGCGATCGCGGAGAGGGCCAGGGACAGCCAGAGCACGGCCAGCAGCGCGCTGCCGCGGCGTGGGGAAGGGGGGCAATCCGGCGCTTCCGCCTGGAGCCGGCCGGCTTCGCCGTCAATAAGCGTAATCGCCATACTCGAACACGGGCGCCCTGTTCACATGGACCCTGGCCGTCACGCTCACGGGCCGGAGCCTGTAGACATCGTCATCCAGCGGACCCATATCGATCCGGATCGCGCCGGGCCATTTATCCAGAATCCACAGCTCCGTCCACACGGGGGGCGCGGGCGGCGCTTCCTGATAGGAGAACCGGCAATGCTCCAGCCGGTCGGCCAGCACGAACGACAGCGAGCCCGCCTCGATCGGACGAAACCGGAACACGCCGTCGATCCGGCCCAAACAGAAGACGCCGGCTGAGGCCGGTCCCGTATAGGGGTGTTCGTTCACGATCAGCCTCACGCCTTTTCCGTTCTGCCCCGGAATGACGCGGAATTCCAGAATTTTCGGAGACCCGCGCGCGCCCTCCTGCAGCGAATAGCTCGAGACCAGCCGCATCGATTGCGGCTCTCCCTGAAAGAACGGCGTCTTCTGGCCGGGCCTCTCCCCTTCGCCATAGAGGGCCACCACCGGCATGAACCCCTGCAACTGCTGTTCGAGGACGCGCTGGGCGCCGGTGACACGCCGGTTGGACATGAGCCTGTCGTTCGTTTTGGCCAGCGCGCTCAGGCCGAGCCTCAGCGCCATGGTCACCCCGACCGTCAGCAGGCTGAGCAGCGAAATGGCGATGATCACCTCGAGCAGGGTCATGCCGGCGGTGGAACGGGCTTTCATGGCGCGGGGGGCAGCACGGTGCGCCGGAAGCCGTCGAGCCCGAGGGACCGGCGCTGGTTTCCGGACATCCACCAGATTTCGAGTTGAATGCGCTCGAGCCCCGGCCGGTCGCCGGGCCCCTGCTCGAAGGGAGTGACCTGCGCGCGCCAGCCGCCTTTCGCTCCGCCCAGCAGCGCGGGGTCGAGCGGCAGCTCCAGCAGGGCTTGCTTCGGCAGCGCCGGGTCCACCAGCAGCGCGTCCATCTTGGCCCGGGCCAGCAGCGCCGCGCGATCGTAATCGGTGAGCCGGGTCGCGTTCCGCACGGAAGTGGACAGCGCGGAGAGCAGGGTGACCACCGCCACTCCCATGATGGTGGTAGCCACCAGGACTTCGAGCAGCGTGAATCCGCGGCGGGTGTTCACGGATTCTCCGGCCGGCCGATTTTGGGAACGCCGGTGATCGGGTCCAGGGTCACGATCCGCAGCGAGCCTCGCCGGTTCGCCAGCTGCACGCCGAAGCGCGGCGCGGCGGCCCCGGGAAAAAGAAGAATATGCCGCGCGGCGAGGGTATCGCCCGGCGACTTCGGCAGAACCGCGTCCAAACGAACGCCTTCAGGGAAGCGAAGCTGCCGGGAGAATGCGCCGTCGGCGGATCGAAGCGTCATCTGGTTGTCGACGGTGGAAACCGTAATCTCCATCACCTGCTGACGCCGCTCCGCCCGGTTGAGCGCGCCATTGATAAAGGCGGCCGTCGAATCGGAAGCCTGCGACAGCCGCAAATTGTCGAGCCCGTTGGAAAAAGCGGGCAAAGCAACCATCGCCATGGCCCCGGCGATGGCCACCACGATCAGCATCTCGATCAGGGTGACGCCACGCCGTGGACCGAAACACTTTTGCCTTTTGACCGGCCTTGCCATCAGTTCTTCCAGCTGACGATGTCGGCGTTGAGTCCTTCGCCGCCGGCTTGTCCGTCGGCGCCGTAGGAGATGAGATCCGGCTCCTCGCCGTGCTCACCGGGAAACTTGTAAACGTAGGGGTGACCCCAGGGATCGAGCGGGATCTCCTTGCGAATATACGGGCCTTCCCACTGATTCACGTTGGCCGGCTTGACGCGCAGCGCTTCGAGGCCCTGCTCGGTGGTGGGAAACAGTCCGGTATTGAGCTTGTACTGGGTCAGCGCCTGCTCGAAATTATTGATCTGGACCCGGGCCGCGACCGTCTTGGCTTTGTCGCCCTGCTTGAACATGCTGGGGGCCACCAGGGTCGCAAACAGGGCGATGATGGTGACCACCACCAGCATTTCGATCAGGGTCACACCCGCTTCGTTTCTACTTCTCTTTTGAGTGTTCATCGTCTACACCGCCACCTCGTTGATGCTGGTGATTGCCAGCAGCATGCTCAGGATCAAACCTCCCACCATGATTCCCATCACCAGGATTACCATTGGCTCGAACAGCGAGGTGAAGCGCCGGATGGCGGTTTTGGTATCGGCTTCATAGATCTCGGCCATGCGGGAGAACATCTGGTCGAGCCGACCGGTTTCCTCGCCCACGGCGAGCAGGTGCCCGGCCAGCGCCGGGAAGGCGCCGGACCGCCGCACGGGAGCGGCAATCCCCTCGCCGCGCTTCACGCCCTGCGACACGCTTTCGAGCGAGCCGGCCATCTTCCTGTTGGTCAGAATGGCGGCCGAGATATTGATCGACTGCACGAGCGGCACGCTGTTGGCGACCAGGGTCGACATGGCTCGCGCAAACCGCGCCGTTTCGGCTTTGCGTACCGCGTCGCCGAGCAGCGGCACGAGGAGCAGCGCCGAATCCCACCACATCCGCCCCGCCGGCGTGCGGACGTAGGCGCGGAATCCAACGATCAGGCAGACGGCGGCAATCAAGCCCGCCAGCCACCAGGTCTGTACGAACCGGCTCACGTCCAGCATGATCTGCGTCGGCGCCGGGATCCTCATCCGGGATTCCTCGAACACGCTGGCGAAGCGCGGCACCACGAAATTCATCAGGACCAGAACCGACGCCAGCCCCACCAGGACCAGCAGCCCGGGGTAGGTCATGGACGAAATGATGTAGCCGCGCAGCTCGTCGCGGGAGCGTTCGAACTCGGACAGCCGGTCGAAGACGGCGGCCAGCGCGCCACCGGCTTCACCGGCGCGCACCATGTTCACGTAGAGGTCGCCGAAATATTCCGGATGCGCGGCCAGGGAGTCGGCCAGCGGCTTGCCGCCCTTGAGGACGCGGAGCACGTCCAAGACGACGGCGCGGAACTTGGGACGCTCGGTCAGCTCGCTGGTAATCGTGAGGGCGCGGTCGAGAGGCACGCCGGCATTGAGCAGGGTCGAGAGCTCCTGGGTGAAGAACAAGATGTCGCGATGGCGGCCGCGCGTGAAATCCGGCAGCTTCAGAACGAAGCCCTTCTTGCGCTCCACGCCGACGTAGACCGGGGTCAGCCCCTGCTTGCGCAGTTCCCGGGCGACGGCTTTGTCGCTTTCGCCGGTCAGGTTCCCGGTCCGAAGCCTGCCGTCGGCGGCGACCGCTTTAAAGTAGAAGGAAGCCATCAAAACTCCTGCGTGACCCTCATCACTTCTTCCGCCGTAGTGATTCCGGACTTGACTTTGGCCCAGCCATCTTCCCTCAGGCTGCGCATCCCGTTCCGGCGCGCCGCCGCGGTAATCTCGGAGGCGTCGGCGTTGGCCATTATCAGCTTGCGAATCTCGTCATTCAACTCCATCAACTCGAAAATCCCGACTCGCGAGGTATATCCGGTATCGGAACAGTTTTCACATCCGTCGCCGCGAAAACATTCGACCGGCACGCCATCCGGGGCGACACGGGTACCCGCCGGGACCTTGCAGTGGGGGCAGATCAGCCGCACGAGGCGCTGGGCCAGCACCGAAACCAGGGACGAGGTGATCAGATAATTCTCCACTCCCATATCCGTCAATCGCGTAATCGCGCTGGGGGCATCGTTGGTGTGGAGGGTGGAGAACACCAGGTGCCCGGTCAGCGCTGAGCGGATGGCGATATCCGCGGTTTCCCGGTCGCGGATTTCGCCCACCATGA
The DNA here is from genome assembly GCA_035495815.1 of Bryobacteraceae bacterium. Classification (GTDB taxonomy): domain Bacteria; phylum Acidobacteriota; class Terriglobia; order Bryobacterales; family Bryobacteraceae; genus DATJFH01. The sequence continues at coordinate 7,072 of DATJFH010000383.1, read as the reverse complement.
TCACGTCCGGATCCTGGCGCACGATGTGGCGCAACCCGGCGGCGAAGGTCAGCCCGATCTGGGGATTGACGTGGATCTGGTTGATGCCGTCCATCTGGTACTCGACGGGATCCTCGATGGTGATGATCTTCTTGTCCGGGATATTGATCCGCTTCAGGGCGGAATACAGGGTGGTCGATTTGCCGCTGCCGGTGGGACCGGTAACCAGAAAAATCCCGTGCGGGAGGGAGGTGTAATGCTCCATACGGGCGAGGAAACTGGCGTCGAATCCGAGCCGGCGCAGATCGTAGAAGTCGCCGGCGGACCGGTCGAGGAGGCGCATGACGACGCTTTCCCCGTAGAGAGTGGGCAGCGTGGAAACGCGCAGATCCACTTCGCGTCCGAGCGTTTTGATCTTGATGCGCCCGTCCTGAGGCAGACGCCGCTCGGCGATATTCAGCTTGGCCATGAGCTTCAGACGGGACACGATGGCGGCCTTCATTTCCCGGGGCGGCGGATCCTGGTTGAACAGCACACCATCCACGCGGTAGCGGATGCGAAACTCCTTTTCAAAGGGCTCGATATGGATGTCGCTGGCCCGTTTTTCGACGGCCTGGGCGATCATGGCGTTGACCAGCCGGATCACGGGCGCTTCGCTGGCCATATCGCGCAGGTGTTCGAGGTCCTCGCCGGTCTGAGGCGTTTCGACCTCGGCGTCGAGCGTCTGCCTGGCGGATTCCCCGTAGTACTTGTCGATGGCGTCGAGGATCTCCTGCTCGGGCGCGAGCGCGGTGGCGATGCGCAATCCGGAATAGCCCCGGACGGCGGAGATGGTTTCGAAATCCAGCGGATCGGCCATGGCGACCGAGAGGGTGGAGTCCTCGAAACGGATGGGGATGAACCGGCACTGGCGCATGAAGCGCGAGGAAATGCCATCGATCTCCGGGGCGACCGGCGGCGGCTGATCGACGGAGGCCAAGGGAACGGAGAGCTGCTCGGAAAGCGCGGAGAGCAGGTCCCTGGCGGCGATGAAGCCGAGGTCGATGAGGATTTTCCCGAGCTTGTCGCCGCGCTCCTTCTGCAGCTCGAGGGCGCGCTCCAGATCGTCGGGTCCGAGCAGGCGCCGCTCGATCAGCAGCTCGCCGAGTCGCATGACTCTCCATTGCGGCGGAATTGATTTTCAGCGCGCGGCTCGAGGCAGGGCGGGCGCTTTCGGCGGCCAAGGTGGCGCGGCCGGGCCACGGGGCGCACTAGTAGTCCCTCGACTTCACCGCTTGCTCGAGGGAGATGCGGCCCAGCTTGGCTTCGAGCAGCCTGGCCTTGGCTCCCTGCATCAGGATCTGCCCCGGCATCCCGCTGCGATCCTCCTCGGGCCGGTAGAGCAGCGACACGCCGACGACGATCTGCTCGCCGGCGGGAACATCGTCGAGCGAGGCGGCCGCGGCCAGCAGCATATCCCGCATGCACTGCCGCAGGGCGGGCAGCCGTTCCAGCTTTTTGGCGTGAACCCGGATGATATCTTCCTTCGTGATCGCCGGACGGAACGGATTGGGCGCCAGGCCGTTCGCCAGGCTGACCTCCGCCGTGAACACCGCTCCATAGCCTTCGAGGTACACGCCGCGGGTCAACCCGACGAGCAGGTACGGATCGTCCGACAACCGCTCCAGCCGCTGATCGAAGCTCCGCTCCATGGCGGTCAGGGCAGCCAGCTTGAAGGGCCTGGCGGTGGCCGCGGTCCAGATGGACGCCGCCAGGGCCAGAAAAAGAAAGAAGCGCTTCATCGGCTGCTCTCCGGGAAATTGGCGGCGCGATATTCCCGCCTGGCGAACTTCTCGAGGATGGCGAAGTTCTGCGACACCGCGGCCATGTCGGCTTTGCGCTCGGCGTCGAACCGCCGCGCGGCTGCCGCCAACAGCTCCGCCGTGCGCTGCTCGTGCCGCGCGTCGCTCTCGGCGACCGCTTTGGCGACGGCATCGTGCAATTGCGCGGAAAACCCGGCTTGCAGTCCGGCGACGTCGAGCGCCGGGGCGGCCGGTGGAGGCGGCGGCCGGTGCAATGCCGAAACCAGGATGGCCGCCGAGAGCATGGCGGCCGAAGCGAACCCCAGCCGCGGGGCCGACCCCCAGAAGGCGCGCCACCATCGCATCAGGCGGGACGGCTCGTACACGCGGTCGGAGATGAATCCGATGCGCTGCGGAATTTCCTCGTCGGCCACACTCAGGAGCACGGTCTGGGTCGACCGCAACTGGTTCAGCTCCTCACGGCAGGCCGCGCAGCTTTTGGCATGGAGGTCCACCTGGCGGCGCTCGTCCTCCGGCAGTTCCCCAAAAAAATAATCCCGCAGATCGAACGGCGAACAACTCATACGGCCCCCCGCGCTTTCAAAGGAGACAGATCGGTCTTCAACAAGTCCAGCGCGGTATACAGCCGCGACTTGACCGTGGATACCGGACAGGACAGAATTTCGGCGATCTCCTCGAATTTGAATCCCTGGTAGATTTTCAGAACCACGGTCTCTCGCTGATCGGCGGTAAGCCGCCCGAGCGCGCTCGAAACCGCCAGCGAGAGCTCGATGGGAAATACGCCCGATCCGGCCACGCCGACCGCCTGCCCGGACTGCTCCCCGCCGGCGGCGTCGCCTTCCGGCTTCCGCTTCCGGAACAGCGAGTACGCCTCGTTGTGAGCGATGCGGAAAACCCAGGCGGCGAACCGGTCCGGATCTTCGAGCTTGCGAAGGCTTTGGTAGGCTTTCAGAAACACGTCCTGGCTCAGGTCGAGTGCATCTTCCCGGTTCTGGAGGATGCGCAAAAGGTAATTAAAGACACGCTTCTCCCACCGGGAAATGAGAAGGTTGAAGGCCTCCACATCGCCCCGTTGGGCTTTTCGAATCAGGTCGGCATCCTCAACCGCCCGAAAGATCAAGTCTCTGGCTCCTTTTCTAGAGACGCAGGCCCGGCTGAAAAAGTCTGCGAGGTATGTACTTAGTTTAGCGCCCGGCGACCGATCCGAGGGGCCGGGATGCGGGGAAACCTCGCGGGACGGGTGGCAACTGAGCGAACACAGCGCGAACGGGCGGCGGGCAATGGGGCGGCCCCGGGGGGTTACGCCCCACTTTACGCCGCGTGCATTATTTCAGCGTCACGAAAGCCGACCGGCTGCAGACGGGCTCCGCGCTCTGCGAGCCGAATCCGCAGACTTGCAGCTCCGTCGTCATGGCCGGCAGATCGTCCGGGATGGTGATGTTGACCTGCTCGACTCCGATCATGCCCGGAACGGCGCCCGCCTCAGACGGGGCGAGCCGGCGGTCGTGCAGCTTGACCATCACCGGTCCGGCTCCGGCGCCGAAAAGGCCGGTCGAGAAGATCTGCAGTCCGCTTCCGACCGGGGCGGCGTTGGAATCGGTATTGACGGAGCTGTCCCCGTTCAGCACCCCGCGGGCAAAAATCGCCGGGGCCAGCTCGGAGATTGGCGCTTCCAGCACGACGCTCTTCTCACCATCCACGACGACCTGAAGTCTGGACGTGCCCTTCGCGGACAGCGGCACCTGCACCTGAATGCTTTCGTCATCGGAAGCAAGCACAGCCGCCGGGACGCCGTCGAAGGTCACGGCCACGTCTTTGCCCTGGAAGTGGGATCCGGTGACGATCGCCACCGAGCCGGGGGCAACTGTGGACAGATCCGGACGGGCTCCGTTCACCAGGCTCAGCAGGATCACCTTGGGAGCAGGCGCAGGAACCGGAGCCGGCGCCGGCGGCGTGACCACCGTGGGACTGGGCGGGGGCTGTGGCAGCGCCGTAATTGTCGCCGAAATGGGGAGAGTCTGAGTCCCGGCCTGCGTGCCGCCGCTGACGATCAGGGTCGCGCTGTAGACGCCGGGAGCCATATTCTGCGGGAAGACGTTTACGAGGATGGTCCCACCGTTCACTCCGGAGGAGGGATTGATGGTCAGCCATCCCGATCCGGTCATCGAGCCGATGGTGGCGGTCCAGCTCAGCACGCCGCCGCCCCTGTTGTTCACCTGGACAGTCTTCGTCTGCAGCGCCGACCCGGCAATCGCGGTGAACTGCAGCGGCTGCGAGGCGGTCACGGAAAGAGAGGGGAAAAAGGAAGCGCTACAGTCCCCGAGTCCGGCGCAATCGGACGGCGCGGCTGTCGGCAAAAAGCGCGGGACGGCTTCGGTGGAAGAAGCGGAAGAGACGGTGGAGAGGGGGCCGAGAGAAACCTGTTCGGAGGCTACGGGAGTATTCTCGCTGTTGACGGGGGGGATGCCGAGGAAGGTGGGAAACTGGGCTGTTTCGCGGGCGGCGGAATTGGCGTCGACCACTTCGTAGACGGCGATTCCGGCTCCGTTTACGAGGGGGACTTCACTGACGGAGTTGAATGCTACCGTTCCCGAGCCGGGCGCGCCGGGGGTATAGAGGACACTACCTCCCCTGCCGTTGGCATCGGTACCGAGAACCCGGCTCAACAGCAGCGATCCGGCGCCGGGGGCGTAGGCGCCGCCGGATGGCGTACCGCCGAGGTCGCCCGCGGCCGTGGGCTGCACGGCGCCGCTGCCGGCGACCACGTCGGGAACGAAGATGCGCGCGCCTGCCGGGAAGCCCGAGTAGCTGGCCACGATGCGGATGCCGGTGTCGTTGGTCCCGGCCTTTTTCAGGAATGCGTCCGGATAACCCTCGGTGACGCGGGTGGAAACGAAGCGCGTGCCTCCGCTGAGAAGATTGGCGAAATTGATGACGGCGGGAAGCGGCGAGCCGACACAGCGGATGCCCGTGCTTGCCAGGGTGGAGAGCAGGCCTCGACCCGGAACGCCGACGCTGAGCTGAGTGGCGTTCGTGATCAGCGGCGCGGGAAAGCCGTTCACCGACAGCACGGCCAATACGGGCTGCTGGAATCCGAATCCAATCTGGCTCACGTTGCCCCGCAGGTTGCTGATTCGCAGATTGACCGCGCCGGAGGGCGGAACGGTGAAGGTGACGCCGTTGAAGCTGACCGAATTGCTCGATTGCAGCAAGCCGGGGACGCCGGCGGGAACCGGGCCGGAGCCGCTATCGACGGTCAACGACACATCGGTGGCGTTGGCGGCCGAGATGCGGTTGGTGAGGCTAACGTTGAGAAAGACGCTAAAGTTGAGGGTAATGACCGATCCCGGAGCTCCGCTGCAGGTCAGCAGAATGTCGCCGAGAGTTTCGGCGAGGCCCTCAGCGCGCACCGGTGGATTGACAGCTCCCGTGGAACAGCTCAAAGGAACAGGCTGGGGTTGAGCCAGGCCTGCACAAAGAAGAAATACCGTGGAAAAAAACAGCCCGCGAACAAACATAAGACTCCCAGGGGTTAAATCCGTGGACGCGGGACACCCTAGAATAACACGGGTACGGGCTTTGTCCAGCGCGGCCTTTTCGGGCGGGTGCGGCGCGGAGTGTCACTCCAGCACCGTGCTCCAGCCTCTGCGCGAGAGGTCCCAGTAGATGATTCCGCCGGCGACAACGGCGGCAAGGAGAAACAGGAAACCGACGCCGGTTTCTTTGAGAATGATCTTTCCGATGCCGAACAGGGCGGAATAGATCATGACACAGCCGCAGATCCAATCGAGGAAATTCCAGGCGCCGTCCCGGGACGGCTTGACGTCCGGACAGAGGCGTGCGATGGGCCGCCATAGCGCCTCGGACGGCCGCACGCGGCGATAGAACGACGTCAGTTTCTCCACCGGCTCGGGGGCAGTCGCGAAAGTCGCCACCAGCCAGACGACAGTGGTTACGCCCACGGTAAACAGGGTACTCCTGGCAAACACCAGCGGATCGTCGTTCGAAAAACCGTAGTAGATCCGCGCCGCCATGGAGGTGACGAATGCCGACAGCATGGCCGACACCTCACTCCAGGCGTTGATCCGCCACCAGAACCAGCGAAGAATCAGGACCGTGCCGGTGCCCGCCCCGATGCCGATCAGCAATTGCCAGGCGCCGGTGATGGAATCCATGTAGAAGGTGACCACGGCGGAAATCACTGTCAAGGCCACGGTGGCCCATTGCGAGACGCGCACATAAGCCCGCTCGGTCTCGTGCGGACGCAGGAAGCGGCGGTAAAAATCGTTGACCAGGTAGCTGGCGCCCCAGTTGAGCTGGGTCCCGATGGTGGACATGAAGGCGGCCGCGAAGGCGGCGACCATGAGGCCTCGCAGGGAGGGCGGCAGGTGGTCGATCATCACCATCACGTAGCCGCTCTCCTTGTCCTGCAGGTCCGGATAGAGGATGATCGAAGCCAGACCGACCAGGATCCAGGGCCAGGGGCGGAGGGCGAAGTGCGCGATGTTGAACCACAGTGTGGCCAGCAGGGAATGCCGCTCGTCCCGGGCGCACAACATGCGTTGGGCCACGAATCCGCCGCCGCCGGGCTCGGCGCCGGGATACCAGGTGGCCCACCAGACCACCGAGATATAAACCAGGAAGGTGATCATCGGCATCCAGGCCGAATTCAAGTCGGGCACGAAGCTCAGCACGGAGCCGGCGCCGCCGGATGCCAGTCCGCGGGCGCGGTCGATCTCAGCCAGCGCGAGCTTCATCCGGTCGATTCCGCCAACCGCGGAGACGGCGGCGACGGCGAGGACGATCACCATCCCCATCTTGATCACGAACTGGAACAGGTCGGTCACCAGCACGCCCCATAAGCCAGCCAAGGTCGAGATGAACGAGGTGACGGCGATCAGACCCAACACGATCGCCAGCGCCTGGAGCTTGGTGACTCCGAGGATCAGGGTCAGAATCTTGACCATGGCCAGGTTGACCCAGCCGAGGATGATGCAGTTGATGGGGATGCCCAGATAGAGGGCGCGGAATCCGCGCAGGAAGGCCGCCGGCTTACCGGCGTAGCGGATTTCGGCGAACTCGACATCGGTGGTCACGCCGGAACGCCGCCACAGGCGGGCATAAAAGAAGACGGTGAGCATCCCGCTGGCGACGAAGTTCCACCAGAGCCAGTTGCCGGCGATGCCGTTGCGGGCGACCATTCCGGTGACGGCCAACGGGGTATCGGCGGCGAAGGTGGTGGCCACCATCGACGTGCCGGCGAGCCACCAGGGCACATTGCGTCCGCCGAC
>DATJFH010000382.1:0-17344 GCA_035495815.1 Bryobacteraceae bacterium | reverse complement strand
AAAATGGTAATTCCGTCCTTCACCAGTTGATAGAGGATCGCCCAGAAGTCGCGACGGGAGACGGGATCCACCCCGTTGGTGGGCTCGTCGAGGAACAGGATCTCGGGGCGGTGCAGCAGCGTGCACATGAGAGCCAGCTTCTGCTTCATCCCGCCGGAGAGCAGACCCGCGCGGCGTCCCCGGAAGGGCTCCATGCGCGTCATGCGCAACAGATCAGGCATCATGCGGGCGCGATCGGAGGAAGTGACGCCGAACAGGTCGGCGTAGAAATCCATGTTCTCGTCCACCGTGAGATCGGTGTACAGGCCAAACCGCTGCGCCATGTAGCCGATGCGATCCTTCACCGCCTGCGGCTCGCGCGCCACATCGTGACCGGCTACCGACGCCCGGCCGGAAGTCGGATCCATCAAGGCGCAGAGAAGCCGCAGCGTGGTCGTCTTGCCGGCGCCGTCCGGGCCGACCAGGCCGAAGATCTCGCCCTTGGCCACTTCGAGAGTCAACGCGTCCACGGCCGTCAGGGCGCCGAACCGGCGCGTCAAGTCGGTGGTTTTGATAATGGTCTCGGGCACGCTACTCCAGGACGATCTCGGCGTCGGCAGGCATGTTCGACTTCAGCTCCCGGCTCGGATTGTCCACTTCGATCTTGATCCGGTACACCAGTTTCACCCGCTCTTCCGAGGTCTGGATCTGTTTCGGAGTGAACTCGGCCTCCGATGCGATGAACGAGACGCGCCCCTCGTAGACCTTCCCCGGATACGAATCGGTGGTGATGCGGGCATGGGTCCCCAACTTGACCCGGCCCAGGTCGCGTTCGTTGATGTAGCCGCGCAGCCACGGGTGCTCGATATCGCCCACGGTCACCACGGTCGTTCCCGGCGCCAGAATCTCGCCGACGTTCGCGGCCTTCACCAGGACCACGCCGTCGACGGGCGAGGCGACCTCCAGATCTCCAAGCTGGGAGTCGATCAGAGCGAGCTGCGCGCGCGCGCGGTCGATGTCGGTGCGGCGGGATTGAACTTCCTGCTGTTTGCGGGTCACGTCGAGCCGCTGGGCCTGGGACCACTTCACGCTCGCCGCGGCCCGGTTCACCTGGGCCCTGGCGGCGTCCACCGTCTCCTGACGCGGACCGGCTTCCACCAGCTTCAGCCGCTCCTGCGCCTGCCGCAGCGCCGCGGCGGCGGATTCGGCGCGCGCACGGTACTGGTCCAATTGCGCCGTGGAAATGTCGTCCCGCCCGTGAAGAACCTGGCCGCGCCCGTAATCTTTTTGCGCGCGGTCCGCCTCGGCGCGCGCCGCTTCCACGGCCGCGCGCGCTTCCTGGATCTCCTGCGGACGCGAGCCCGCTTCCAGCTCCCGCAACCGGGCGTGGGCTTGGCTCAGCTCCGCCTGACGCTGCTCGAGGTCGCTGGCCTGGCTCTCGCGCGTCCACTCCACGGTGGTTGCCGCCTGCGCCATTTGCGACCGCGCCTGCGCCAGCGCCGCTTCCTCGCGTTCCCGCTGTTTGAGCAGCTGATCCCGGTCCAGCCGCGCCACGATCGTGCCTTTTCTGACCGGATCGCCCTCGTCCACCGCCCGCTCGATCAGCCGGCCGGCCACTTTGAAGGCGATATTCACCTGCGTCAGCTCCATGTTGCCGGAGATGCGGATCCGGTTGCCGGGCTCACGGCGGCCGCGAAACGTCCAGGCGGCGGCGATTCCTACCGCGGCAATCACTAGGATCAGGATGATCGTACGCTTCGACATTGAATTCCTTTCCGGTTACTGCAGGACCCTGCGCAAAGCGCCTGTAGCTTGTCCAAGGTCGATCCGGGCCTCCGCATGATGGAGCAGCGCCGCAATTTGGTTGTCGCGCGCCCGGGAAAGCCGCGTCTGGGCGTCGGTCACTTCCAGGCTGATGGCCACGCCCGCGTCCAGCCGGCGGCGCGCCTGCGCCAGCTCGTTCTCGGCGAGCGTCAAACCTTCGGCGGCCACCTTTACTTCCTCTTCCGCGGACTGCAGCGCGTCCACCGCCAGCCGCACGTCGAGGTCGATCTGGTCTTTGAGGTCGTTCGTCCGGATCTGCTCCTGCCGCAATTGCGACTCGCTCTCATGCCGCCTGCCCCGCCGCCTGCCACCGGAGAAAATCGGGACGCGCAGCGTGACCCCGTATTCGCGGGTAGGCAGAGCGCTCGTGAACCCGCTCCCGATCGAGCCGTAATTGGCGAACGTCGAGAGGGATGGAAGCTGCTCCATCTTTACCGCGCTCGACGCCAGCCGCGCGTTGTCCTGCTTCGAGAGTTGGGCCTGATAATCCCAGCGCGCTTCGAGCGCGGCGGCCTTGATCTGCTGGAGCATTACGGCGTCCACGGGAATGTAGGTGAGCTGGTCGGTCAGCTCGATTTCCGTATCGAGCCGCAGGTTCATCGCCTTGAGCAGTTGCAGCCGCGCGCGGCGCTTCTGATTTTCAGTCACCAGCAGCCGTTGATTCTCGTTGGCCAGCTGCACCCGCTGCCTCGTCACTTCAATGCCGGTGCCCGTCCCCGCCGATTTCAGACTCTCTGCCTGCTCGAGCAGCGCCTTGGCCAGAGCCACGTTGGACCGCGCCGCGGCTTCGTCGGCGTCGGCCCGCAGCGCCGCCAGGTATGTCTTGGAGATCTGCGCCACCACCTGCTCCTCCACGCCGGCGCGGTCCGACTTCGCCGCCGAGATCGCCACCTTCGACGCCTGGTAGCGCCGGATGACGCTGAGATCGAACAGCGACTGCGTACCGGAGAGGCGCGCATCGAACACGTCGAACGGGCCCACCACCTGCGGAAACTGGAAGCCGGCGACCGGAACGTTGAGCTGCAGTCCGACGGCGGCCAGATTTCGGTTCATGTTCTCTTTGGTCACCGACCCTTCGATCTGCGGCAGGAGTCCCGCGCGGGCCTGTTCGGAGCGGGCCTGCGCCTGCCGCGTCAGCTCGTTGGCGAGCTGGATCCGGAGGCTGCCCTCGGGTGAGGTGGCCAGGTCCACCGCCCGCCGCAGGGTGAGCTGCAGCACCGGACGGTCGGCCGCGGCCAGCGTCGCCGCCGCGGATAGCGCCAGGGTTACCAGCGAGCGCCAGGCGCGGCCCGGCAGGCGGAAACGCCCGGCACACGCGGCTGCCTTCCAAGTATTCATCATGTCGGACTTAGACATCCTTGACTCCCGAAGGGACCGGCGCGCGGAAACCCGCCGCCGCAAAGCTGATCAGACGGCGCAGCGCGCCGTCCACATCCGTGACGTCGCACAGGCCGCCGTGTACCACTTCCAGGTTCTGGCCGCAGGAACGCAGCGTGTGCGTCAATGCTCCCGCCATGAAGAGCAGCCGCCAAAGCAGCTCAGGCAAAGGTAATTCGGGAACGGCCGCCTGCAGCGCCGGAATAAATCGCTCCAAAACGGGGCCGAAATGCTTCTTGATCAGCTTGGAAAAAACCGGCGTCTCCTCGGCGAAAATTCGTCCGATCAAGCGCACGAAGACACTTCCGCCCGGATCGGCCCCTACCCGGAAAACCGGCGCCAGAAAGGCGTCCAGAACCTGCTCCAGTTCCGGGCGGCCGTTCCCGGCTGCCCGCTGATAGCGGTCGAGCAAAGCCAAACGTTCCTGATTGATGGGCTTCACTCTGCGTACCACCACCGCGTCGAAAAGCGCCTCTTTCGACCGGTAATGATAGTGAATCGCCGCCAGATTCACGTTCGCCTCCGCAATGATCGCCCGGAGCGAGACTCCGGAAAATCCATGTTGTGCGAACAGGCTTTCGGCTGAATCCAGAATCCGTTGTTTGGTATCCGGCTTGACGTCGACTGATTCAGTCATACGTTTGATTCAATTGTACGTTTGAAATAGATAGCCGTCAAGCCATTTTGCTTGCATAATGTACTATTATATGAGTACAATAGTCATATCAATGACTGGCGAAGCCAAACCCGGCGCTCCTTTTCGGTTTCAGCTGAATCTTCGAAGCGGTGTTCCGGTGTACCGTCAGATCATTGACCAGGTACTGGTCGCCGTGGCGTCAGGCGCGTGCTCGGGAGGGGACCAGCTTCCGACCGTGCGTCAACTTGCCGTGGACCTGTCCATCAATCCGAATACGGTAGTCCGGGCATACCGTGAACTCGAGATCCGGGGGATTCTGACCACCCATCAGGGGACAGGCACGTTTATTACCGAGACCAAAGTGGATCCGAACGATGTCGAGCGGCAGCGCCAGCTTTCGCAGTTGGTCAGTGAATTCGTGGCGCACGCGAGTGGAGCGGGATTCACGTTGCAGGAAGTGATCGATCGCCTGGCGGAATTACAAGCCGAACAGGGAAGTATAAGGAGGTAGTACGGTGTTGACATTTATCGCGAGCGCCAGAGGAAAAGGAATCACGAAGCTGGAGACGCAGCCGGTAAGCTCGGTGGGGGCGGCGCTGCTATTCGTCAGCCTGGCTTTGGGCGCGACCCTGGCGGCGGTGATCGATAGTCCGATTCCGGTCATCATCGCCGGCGCGGTTGGGTTGTACCTGCTGTTCGCCATCAAAGTGGCCGACCAGTGGGAGAAGGCGGCGGTACTGCGGCTGGGGCGCTATCGCGGACTGTACGGTCCGGGCGCCTTCCACGTGATTCCAGTGATCGATTCGATCAGCCGCGTGGTCGACCAGCGGGTGCGGGTCACCGACGTGAAAGCCGAATCCACGCTCACGCGTGACACCGTCCCGACCGACGTGGACGCGATCGTCTTCTGGATCGTCTGGAACGCTGAAAAATGCGTCCTCGAAGTTCAGGACTTTCAGGAAGCCGTTCTCCTGAGCGCGCAGACCGCGCTCCGGGAATCGATCGGACGCCACGAGCTGGCCCAGATGATTACCGACCGCGAGTCGCTGGGGCGCGAGCTACAGCGGATCCTCGACGAGAAGACCAATCCCTGGGGCGTCACGGTGCAATCGGTCGAGATCCGCGACGTGAAGATCCCGCAGGCTCTCGAAGACGCCATGTCGCGCGAAGCCCAGGCCGAGCGCGAACGCCGGGCGCGTGTGATCCTTGGCACGGCGGAGACGGAAATCTCCAATAAATTCGCGGACGCGGCGCTCGTCTATAAGGACAACCCGGTGGCGCTGCACCTGCGCGCCATGAACATGCTGTACGAAGCCATCAAGGAGAAGGGCTCGATGGTGATCGTGCCCTCATCCGCGGTGGAGACGATGGGTCTCGGCGGAATGCTGGCGACGACCGCGCTCGCCGGACCCGTGAAATAGGTGGATCAGATTTGGGCCGGACCATTCGAATCGGCCTGGCCCGGCAGCCCTGATTCGGCGCCGCCGGGAAGCTCCCGTTGACCCTCGCCGGCCGCTCTGATATGGTCATATCGACTGCGCCGCATTCCGGCAGCGCGGCCCAAATGTGAGGTAAGCATGCTTGCCGTTCGAGTTTCGCTTTCCTGGCTGATCGGTTTCGGCTTCCTGAGTCTCCCCTGCGCCCGGGCCTGTGTCTCTCCCGAAGCTTGCGGCTTCCTCAGCAAAGAGATCGGCCTGACCGGCCGCATTCAATCCACTACGATCGGCGACTTCAACGGAGATTCCCGGCCCGATATCGCCGTCCGGACCTCGGAGGATTTGTCGGTGCTGCTGAATACGACCGCCGGCTCCTTCTCCTCTCCGGTCCGGACCGCGCTGCCCTACGGCAATGCCCTGACAGGGGTGACGAACTACCTCGTCGGACGGGCCGAAGTAGCGGCGGATTTCAACGGAGACGGCAGGTTGGACCTTGCCGTCACCGACCGCAACGAAATCCTGCTGGGCGCCGGAGATGGAACCTTCCTGCCTCCGCAGCCCATTTCACCGGCATTCTTCGGACTTGCCGCCAGTGGAGACTTCAATTCCGACCGGAAAGCCGACCTCCTCTTTTTCGTGCGGGGCTCGGTCGCCATTCTGCTGGGAAATGGCGATGGAACATTTCACGTGGGGTCGACCGTTGAACTCGGCGCCGACGGGCAAGTGCTCGTAGCGGATTTCAACCGGGACGGGCGGAGCGACCTGGCCTACCTGCAGTATCGTTACGCTGCCTACAGTTTCGACCCGGGTTGTTGCGCGATCCAGATTTTTCTGGCTCAGGAGGACGGGACCCTCGCGGGTTCGGGCCAGGCCACGGCGGCCGCGGCGGGGGCGCTTCTGACGGCGGATTTCAACCTGGACGGGATTCCCGATCTTGCAACGTCCGCCGTCGTTCTCCTGGGAAACGGCGATGGAACCTTCGACAGCCCGCGGCGTTTCCTCGAATATGAGATCGAGTATGAGACGCCCGGCGGTCCGGCTGCCGCCGCCGATCTCGACGGGGATGGCCGGGTCGACCTCATTCATTTCGGCAGCACCGAGGGCAGAACAATCTTCGCCCAGCAAGGCCGCGGCGACGGGACTTTCGTGCCCCCTAATCCCTCCACCCTCTGGCTGTACCTTTGGGAAAGCTCCGACCGCCGCGTCGCTGGAATCGCCGATGTCGATGGCGACGGCCGGCCCGACCTGATCACCGCGGTCTTTTGCGATTGGCGCGGAGGGCCTTCCTGTTCCGGCCGGTCCAGCCGGCTGTCCGTCCTGCTCAACAGGATCGACGCATCTGCCATCCTATGACTACCGACTCCTTTTTTCTTGCCGGCAGAACTTCCGTCCTGCGGATCGCTGCCTGTTTCCTGGCCTTATCGACGCCGCTGGCGATCGCCCAGCAGGACGAGACCCCGGGCGCAAAGCCCGGCTGGACCGCCACCGGCCCGCTCGTCATCGCCCGTGAAGACCACAAAGCAACGCTGCTCGCCGATGGCCGGGTGCTGGTGATTGGCGGGAGCGCGTGGGAAACCTCCTTCAATGCGGGGTGGCAGGCCGGTCCTTACAGCAGCGCCGAAATTTACGAACCCGATACGGGAACCTGGCGGCGGACCGCGTCCCTCAGCCTGGCGCGCTCGGGCAGCACCGCCACGCTGCTGCCGAACGGCCGGGTCCTGGTTGCCGGCGGCTACAATCTGGGCGAAACCAGCAGCGCGGAATTGTACGATCCGGACACCGGGAGCTGGCGTCCTACGGGAAGCCTAATCACGGCGCGCGCGCATCATTCAGCCACGCTGCTTTCGAACGGCCGTGTTTTAATTGTCGGCGGGCAACGCGGTCCCGTCCATCTTCAGAGCGCCGAGCTGTATGACCCGGCGACGGAAACGTGGACCAGCACCGGGGCTACGCGGACGGTTTCGTACCTCCATGCCGCGACGCTGCTTCCGGACGGCAAGGTCCTGGCAATAGGCAACCCTGGTTGCGCCCGGGTTGCGGAGGTGTACGATCCGGACACGGGCCTGTGGAATGCAACGACTTCTCCGCCGGCTTACGGCTGTGCGGAAAGTGCGGCGCTGCTGGCGAACGGCGACGTCCTGGTGACCGGTGAGGGCGCTCAGCTGTTTGACACCAGGACCGGGGATTGGAGCGCGACAGCTTCGCCAGCCCTGGTCGGCTCGAAACACACGCTCACTGTGCTTCCGGACGGACGGGTTTTAGCGACGGGCGGCCGCCATGGGGATGCTTCCGTTGCCGGCGTTGAGGTTTACGACCCGGCTTCCAGAAGCTGGGAGAAGACGGCTGCGCTGAGCAGGAGCCGCTCCAGCCACTCGGCGACACGACTTCCAAACGGGAAGGTTCTGGTTGCGGGAGGCTTCGACGGACCTTGCTGCGACTGGCGGGATACCTTGAACACGGCGGAGTTGTTCGACCTCAAGCCGCTCGGCCAGCAGGAGTAACGGCCGCCGCGCCGCCGCGTCAGCGGACTCGCGAGGCCCGGCGGACGTTTCCGGCCGGGCGCAGGCGCGCCTGGTCCGTGTCCATCTACTTCCAATCCGCGGTGAAGATATTGAACTCGTAGCGCTCTTTGGCGCCGCGATCGGAACAGAACACCAGCTTCCTGCCGTCCGGTGAAAACTCCGGGAACGAAGTGAATCCGCCGAAATCGGTCACCTGTTCGAGGCCCGTTCCGTCCAGGTTGATCAGAAACAGCTCGAATTTCCGGCCGTCGCACTCGTTCTTGTTCGAAGAGAACAGGATCTTCTTTCCATCGGGCGTGAACGTCGGCGCGAAGCTGGCGCAGCCGAAATTCGTGATTTGCCTGGCGTTCTTTCCGTCGGCGTCCGCCACCATCAGCTCCATTTTCATCGGTGCGGTAAGATTCGCCGCCAGCAGTTCCTTGTATTGCGCCATGGTTTCCGGCGACCCTGGATGGTTGGCGCGCCACACCAGCTTCTTTCCATCGCGGGAAAAGGCGGCGCCGCCGTCATATCCGGCCGAGCGGGTGATCTGCTTTTTCTGTGAGCCGTCGGGCTTCATCGTCCACAGGTCCAGGTCGCCCGACGCCAGCGAGGTATAGACGATCCGGCCCCTCTTCCAGTTCACGGTGGCTTCGGCGTCGTAGCCCGGCGCATCGGTGAGCTTCTTCCGGATGCCGCCATCGTCGCCCGCAAGGTAGATTTCGTAACCGGGAAACACGCCCCACACGTAGCCCTTGCTGCGGTCCGGCGGCGGCGGACAAGCCGCTCCAGCTTCGTGCGTGGAAGCGTACACGATGTGCTTGCCGTCAGCCAGAAAGTACCCGCAAGTCGTGCGGCCTTTCCCGGTCGAGACCAGCTTCTGGTCCGATCCGTCGGCGTTCATGATGAAGATCTGATCGCACTCGTACCCTTTTCGCGTGGATTGGAAGATCAGCCGCTTCCCGTCCGGCGACCAATAAGCCTCGGCGTTCTGCCCCCCGTGCGTCAATTGACGGGCGCTGCCCAGGTGTTTGGAATCGGCGGAGAGCAGCGAGAGAGCGCCGCACAGAAGCAGGGGGATCAGTCGCATGGATGCTTTCAATTATGATGCTTTCAATTATACTGAAACATGCTTTTTTTTCTGCTCCTGCTATTCCTGGCGGGACCGGTCTGCGCCGCCACGCCGCCAGCCGAGTTCGCCGAACATCTGATCGCGGCCGGGCTCAAATCCGGGTATCAAGTGGTGGTGGCCGACCTGAACCGGGACGGCAAACCCGACATCATTGCCCTGGCCAGCGGCATGACCGACCTTGTCTGGTACGAGAACCCGGACTGGAAGCGGCACGTGCTCGCGTCCGACCTGCCCCACATGATCAACCTGGCCGCCTGGGACACCGACGGCGACGGCATCCCGGAGATCGTGCTGGCGCACGAATTCGCCAATGAAGCGAAGAGCAGCATCGGCATCGTGTCCGTCCTGAAGCATGACGGAGATCCGGCGAAGCCATGGAAGATCACCGAAATCGACCGCATTCCCACGTCACACCGCCTGCGCTGGGCCGACATCTACGGCAATGGGAAGAAGGTGCTGGTGAATTCCCCGCTCACCGGGGACAAGGCTGAGAAGCCGGAGTACCGGGGCAAGACCCCGCTCGTTTTTTACAAGCCCGGCGTGTGGATGCGTGAGACCATTCCGCTGCAGAACGAAGGAGTCGCGCACGGCATCTACATCATGGATTGGGATGGCGACGGCAAGGACGACATCCTGACGGCGAGCTTCGTCGGTCTGGACCTGTTTCAGCTCGGTCCGGATGGCGCGTGGAAGAGGACCGAACTCGCGAAGGGCGATCCCGCGGCGTGGCCGAAATCGGGATCGAGCGACCTGGCGGTGGGATCGATGGCAAACAAAACGCGCTTCCTCGCGGCCATCGAGCCCTGGCACGGCAACCTGGTTTCCGTCTACCGGCGCGACAAGCAGGGGCAGTGGCAGCGGCAGGTCATCGACGATACGCTGGTGGAAGGCCACACGATCCTGACCGCGGACTTGAACGGCGATGGCATCGACGAGATCGTGGCCGGATTCCGCGGAGCCGGGCGGAGCGTCAATGTGTACTACGCCAACGGACCGAAGGGAGAGCGCTGGATCAACCATCCGCTGGACAAGGGTGGAATCGCGGCGTCCAGTTGCGCGGCGGCCGATCTCAACGGTGACGGCCGTATCGACATCGTCTGCATCGGGTCGGCTACCCAGAACCTGAAGTGGTACGAGAACAGGGGACCGCGCAAGTAGAGACGTTCAACGCGAGCGGTAATAGTAAGCCACGCTGCGATACCCGCTGTCGCGCCGGTGATTGTTGTGGCCGCGCTCGATGGAGACGCGAATGCCCTTGGTGAACGGAATCGGATCCTTTTCGTGCCAGCGGTAAACCGTGTAGCGGCCTGCCTGCCAGTCGGCTCGATCCGGAACTTTTTCTAAGTAGGAAACGCCATGAAAGGGCATGGTGTACTCGCGGCGGAACCCCCAGGCTCCGCCGAAGTAGTCCTCGGTTCCGGTTCCCAGAATGGACGGACGCTTCTCGCCGTCGATCCAGATCATCTCGTCGCCCTCCCACCAGCCCGCGCCGCTGGCGTCCACCGAAAGCGATACGCCCAGGTAGTGGCCGCGCCCTTCGGCGGCGAGGATCACGTGATTGTCGCGGCCGTCCGGATTCCTGGCGTCGCGCTGCCCGGCTTGCGGACCGGGATACTTCTCGGGCGCGGTCGCGCGGTGAACCGCGAAGAAACGTAACGGACTCGGCGCGGAGGGCCATTGCTGGTAATCGATCTGGTAATAGACGGTAAGCGGTTCGGCGGAACCGTTTTCCAACACGATGCGCGCGCCGCGGGCGTACGGCATCGGGAAGTAGCTGTTGAAGCCGCCGACATTCTTGTTCGGCAAATTGTGATTCAGGTCCGGCCTCGCTTCCACGGTGACCAGAGCGCTGTTGACCTGGCGGACGTGGTTATGTCCAAGCAGGTGGAAGGCGCCGAAAGGGGCATCGACGGATGGCTTGTCCGACCCGTCCCAGAAAATCTCCAGCCTGGTGGTGGAAAGGTAATCGGGCGCCGGTGAGGCCAGCGTGAACCACATGTGCGCGATGCGTCCCGCGCCCTGGATTTCAGCCACCGTGTGGGCCGACTTAGGGGCCACGCGCACGGAGTCGGCGTTCGATCCGTCGGCCGCCCCGCTCGAGGCGCGCGCCGCGCGGTATGGCTGCGGCCGGTCGATCCCGGACGCCTGCATGAGCGCGGCAAACAGCAGGAAAGCACACAGTGACATGCAGTTCAAGATATCACCGGCAGGTCAGGCCGTCTCGCTGACTTTCTAAAGCTTCACACGCCCGGCTTACGCCAGGCTCTGAACCGGGTATTGAAGGCTCTCCAGCAGCCACTCCTTGTTGTTCCGCACCTGGTCCAGCAGCCGTTTTGTAAGTGCCTCGCGGGCGGTGAACAGCCGGTAGCCTTCCCTCGAACGCAAATACCCGCGCGCTTTCGGCTCCTGTTCGAACAGCGCCTCTTCCCCCATGCTCTCGGCCAGGGTGGCGTACCGCTCGCGATTATCGAGCAGCGCTTTCACCAGAAACGGTATCACCACGGAGTAATCCGCCTGCATGCTCTCGGTCGATTGCTGGTAGGTGTCCTTATCCACCTTCCCCCAGGTGACCGCTTCCGCCGGGGGACAGGAAGACAGCGATCCGTCCGTCACCGGCGCCGTCACGATCTGGACGTCATATTGGTAGCCACGCACGTCAGGCAATCCCAGAATCTGGCCCAACGCCGGCTCGGGCTGCAGATTGTAGTTCTTCGGGACGCCGCCGCCCAGGATGACGGTCCCCAGCGCATGGGCCGGATGCTCGAACAAACCCCAGTAGTGATAGGCGCAGGATTCGAATACCTCGGCGTGCAGGTCGAGATCGAAGCCATATTCGGGGATCAGGCCTGCCTGCCTCATGGCCCACAGCTTCATGGAATTCAGGAACACGCTGCCATCGCCCGGCGCGCCGACGAAGACCGGCATGGCCAGCCGGTGGCAGGTGGCCAGCAGACCGGGAGCAACGGCATTGCGGCGCTCCTGCTCGCCGTAAAGCGCTCCCAGGCGGTACCGCAGCTCTGTGCCCGTCATCTTGCGCTGGAATTCCGGCCGCTCGAGCGCCGCGCTCAGGAAGCGGTCCTGATCCATCAGGACGTCCTCGTCGAAGGCCATGTCGGTAACCCGGATGGTCTTCTCATCTCGCAGGGCGCCGTCGTCCCCAAAAATCGGGACTTCGTGAATGGGGTCGCGGCGTCCGTTCAGGCTGCGATGCCCGTCGTGGTAGCAAACGGCGTCGGTGGTGCTGAGATAAGCGATCCAGCCGGTTTCGAGCAGTGGAATCAGCCATGCCTGGTGCTGGCCCGAAACGGTGACCGGTCCGGCGATGGAAAGCGTTATGGGGCACCCCATCCCGATCGCCTGATCCAGAATGGTATAGATCCGGCGGAGAAAGGCGCCGCCGAAAGCCGGAAGGCAATGCCGGAACAGTTCGTCCAGATTCCGGCATTGATCCACGCGGCGGACCTCTACGGCGCGACGGCGCCGGGAGGAGTGATCGGGCTGGGACATTCCTTCTGTATGATAGCTGTTGAGTGCCCCATGCAATTACCCTTTCCGGAGGCGGAGCATACGGCGCATTCGAGGTAGGCGTACTCAAAGCGCTGATGGGCGGCCATGCGAGGGTGACGAACGGCGAGCCCCTCGCTCCGCAGATTTTCACCGGCACGTCGGCGGGCGCGTACAACGCGGCAGTGCTGCTCTCGGCCGATGCGCGCGGTCCCCGGGAACGCGCCGACCATCTGGAGAGCGTCTGGCTCTCGGAAGTCATGGAGTCGCCCGAGCGCGGCGGCAACGGCTGCTATTACCTGCGAGGTGATCTGCGCCGCTATCTCGATACCACCCGGCTCAGCCGGCATCCGGCCGAGTCCTTCCAGTGGGCCGCCGCCGATGTCTCTTTCTTCGCTTCCGATATGCTCACCCGTCTCGGCGCCATGGCCACCAGCCATGAGCCCCTGGACCGCAGGACACTCGAGCTTTTCGACCTGAGCTCCCTGGTCTCGACCGAGCCGTATCAAAATCTGGTGAAACGCACCGTGGTGATCGACGCGATCCGGAATTCCGCCCTCCAGATCCGGATTGCAGCCACCAATTGGAAAACCGGCGAGCTGAAAATCTTCGAAAATCCCGATATCACGCACGACGCCGTGCTCGCGTCGGCGGCGATTCCGGGAATCTTTCCACCGATTCAGATCAACGGAGACCCATACGTAGACGGAGGTTTGCTGATGAATACGCCGCTCAAGGCGGCCATCGATCTGGGCGCGGACGTGATCCACGTGATCGCGCTCGATCCGGCTATCGCCGACGTGCCGCCGTCCACCCTGCCCAACACGCTGGATACCATGGAGCGGCTGCTGAATATCACCAATTCCAGCCGTATCGATACAGACCTGAAGCTGGCGAAGGCGGTCAACAAGGCGCTGCCGAACGACCCGGAGCACCGCAGGATTCAGGTCCACGTCTACCGCCCCGAGGCGGATATGGGCGGGGTATTCGGAATGCTGAACTTCAATTCGAACCGGATTCGCCAGATGATCCAGCAAGGGTATCAGGAAGCGTTGGATCACAGGTGCGAGGTCAACGGATGCGTGTTGTAGACGGGAGACGCAAAATTCCACGAACCGAATCCCACCCCGGTAACGCTCGATCGAAAACTTGAAGCGCCTGATTACCGAGCCTCAAGCTGGCCGTGCGCAGGTTTATTTCTTCCGCCTGACCGCCGGCGCCTGAAAATAAGGAGGGGACTCGGGCACCGCGGCGCCGTCCTTCCGCGGCGAAGACGCTCCATAATTCACTCTCGCCTTGGAATCGTGCAGAACCGCCTGGCCGCCGCCCATTACGGAGGAATAATCCCCCAGCACGTCGAGCCTGTGCCCTTTCCGGGTCAGCGCCTCCCGGACCTCCTCGGGAATACGGTTCTCGATCATCACGTCGCAGCCGCCGAACGATAGCTTCGTAAACCTCGCCGCCTCCAGGCCCCCTTGAATATTCATGTTGTGATCGACCAGATTGGAGACGAACTGCGCGTGGGCCTGGGCCTGGTTATAGCCGCCCATGATGCCGAATCCGATATGGATATTGTCCTTCTCCATGAACGCCGGGATGATGGTGTGGAGCGGGCGCTTGCGCGGCGCGACCGCATTGGGATGCTCCGGGTCCATTTCGAACAGCGCTCCCCGGTTCTGCAAGTGGAATCCCATGCCCTCCACCAGGACGCCGGAGCCGAAGCTCAAATACAGGCTCTGAATCAAGGACGCGATATTGCCGTCCCGGTCCACCACCGAGAGATAGATCGTATCGCCGCCGGGCCGGGGAGGGGCGCCCGGGCTCACTTGGCAGCGCGCCGTCATGGGATCCACCAGGGAAGCCCGCTCCCGGCCGTATTCCTTGGACAAGAGCCCGTCCAGGGGAATTTTGGCGAAACGCGGATCGGCGATGTAGCGCTGCAGGTCCGAATACGCCAGCTTCTGCGCCTCGATTTTGGCGTGCAGGGCTTCGGGAGCCTGCGCGCGATATTGAAAGAGCGGAAACGCTTCCATGATGTTGAGCATTTCCAGCGCGGCCACGCCCTGCCCGTTCGGCGGCAGCTCGTAGATCTTCCACCCCCGGTATTCGGTCGAGATCGGTTCGACCCATTCGGCTTCGAATTCGCTGAAATCGGCGGAAGCCAGGGTCCCGCCCAGTTTGTCAGAGGTGGCCAGCATGGCTTTGGCGATCGGTCCTTTATAGAAGGCCGCGGCGCCCCCCCCGGCGATGAGCCGCAGGGTTTTCGCAAGGTCGGCATTGCGAAATACGTCACCGACCGCCGGCGCCATGCCATCTTTTAGAAAGAGCCTGCGCGCGCCCTGGTCCGACCCGAGCTTGGACGTGGAGGCGCGCCAGTGTCCCTGAATGATCTCGGTAACCGGGAATCCCTCCTCGGCGTAATAGATGGCCGGCCGGAACAGCTCCGCCCAGCTCAGGCGGCCGAATTTCCTGTGCAGCTTCTCCCAGCCCGCCGTGCAGCCCGGCACGGTGACCGAGTGAATCCCTTCCTCGGGAACTTTGTTGTGGCCTTTGCTCTTTAAAGCCTCGAGCGACATGGCCGCCGGCGCCCATCCGCTGGCATTGATACCGGTGAGCCTGCCGGTCTTCGCTTCCCAGTAAATGGCGAACAGGTCGCCACCCACGCCGTTGCTCATGGGCTCGACCACGCCGAGCGCCGCGTTGGCCGCGATGGCGGCGTCCATTGCCGTGCCTCCGCGGGCCAGCACTTGAGCGCCGGCCTGCGAGGCCAGCGTCTGGCTGGTGGCTACAATCCCGTGCCGGGAAATCACCATCGAACGCGCTTCAGACCGGTCTTGAGCTGGAGACGGCATGCAGAACCAAAAGAGAATCAGACCCTGCGCCGCATTATGGATGTGAGCCGACATGTCATGGAACAGGCGATTATAGCGGATGCGCAATCTCTGGCGCCACCGCCCGCGATTGTGATACCGTGCGGTTACAGGAGGTGATTTATGAATCGACGCGATTTCTTCCGCGCCAGCTCGGCGGCCGCGGGCGGCATTGCCCTGAATCCGTTTCCCCATCACCTGTTCGCCGGCACGAAGAAGAAATACGCGACCGATCGTATCAAGCTCGGCCCCATGGGCGTGCCCCTGAGCCGCCTGGCAATGGGCACCGGCACCAACGGTTCCGGCGGCAGTTCCAACCAGACCAAGAAACTGGGCCTGGCGGGCGTGGCCGATCTGTTCCGCGCCGGCTTCGATCAGGGCGTCACTTTCTGGGATTCGGCCGATCAGTACGGGACGCATCCCCACCTGAAAGAGGCGCTCAAGGGAGTGGCGCGGGAAAAGGTCACGATCATGACCAAAACCAGCGCCTCGACAGAGAAGGAGATGAAGGCGGAGCTCGACCGGTACCGCCGGGAGATCGGCACGGACTATCTCGACATCGTGCTGTTGCACTGCATGTTGGACGCCGATTGGCCGGAGCGGAAGAAAGGCGCCATGAACGTGCTGTCGGAAGCCCGGGAAAAAGGTGTCGTCAAAACGCACGGCACGTCCTGCCATACGCTGGACGCGCTCAAAGTGGCCGCGCGCATGCCGTGGGTGCAGGTGGATCTGGCCCGCATCAATCCGGCCGGAGTGGCCATGGACGCGGACCCGCAGACCGTGATCTCCGTGCTGCGGCAGATGAAGGCGGCCGGCAAGGGCGTCATGGGAATGAAGATTTTCGGCGCCGGCAAGCTGCGGGACAAGACGGATGAATGCTTGCAATTCGCACTGGCGCTCGATTGCGTGGACTGCTTCACCATCGGGTCGGAGAGCCGAGCGGAGCTGGCGGATGTGGTCAGGAAAATCCCGGCGGCGTCGGTGCGAGGGTAACCAGTCATCTTTGCGTTGAAGCTCCCCACCACACTTGCCGCCATTGCTTTCTCCCTGGCGGGCGCGACCGCGTTCGGACAACCTCAGGCAGCCGCCATCCTGGCGCGCGCGCAGGCTGATTTCCTGAAAGTGGATTCCGAGCCCGTTCCCGGCTTACAGAGCACCATGAGCTGCCTGCAGTCCAACGCCGCCGCCGTGGCGGTGGCGCGAGCCGAGGACCGGTATCTTTGGCAGTACCGCAAGGGTTATTGCGGCCTGTTCGGGGCGTTGGTGAACGGCAGCTCGGAAACTTTTCAGGCCGCGGCCAGAGATTTTACCGACACCCACACCAACTGGCCGAAAAAGACTGTTACCCGGCCTCCTGCCGGACTGCGCGCGCTGGCGATGGTCGCCCGGCTGGAGCAGGGACGAATGGTGGATAACCATCCCGACAGCCAGAAGGAGTTTGAAGCGATCGTCAACGATCCCAACTGCCAGCCGACGCCGTTGATGTCGACCGTCTTTTGTAATTCGCTGGTCGACGTATCCAGAGTGTGGCTGGGCTGGTTCGCCTGGCGGAGGAATGCCTACGATCAGGCGGCGCAGGCCCTGGAGAAAACGCCCGCGGCTGCTCTCAGCCTGTGGGTGCGCGCGAAACTGGCACAGGACCAGAAACGTCCGGACGAGGCTGCGTCGCTTTATCAGAAGGCGGTGGCGGCATCGCAGCAGACTGGAAAATCGGCCAACCCGGACCTGATCGCGCTGCTGGGGCCGAAGATCGAGACCAGCGTCATCCAGTATCAGGCCGGTTTGCTCGAATACTCCCGCCAGCGCTATGATGCGGCCATCGGTTATTTCGACAGCAGCTTGAAAGCTTCGCCCTCGAATTCCTACGCGATTTTTCTGCGCGCCCGGTCGAAAGAGGCGCTGCGGCTCAACCAGCCGGCGCTCGCTGATTATGTACTGGCGGCGCAGACGGCCAGAGCCAACAATGACACCAGCTGGAGCGTGGGCCAGGCTTTTTTCCAGAGGGGCATGCTGTTTTATCAGATGAAGGACTACGTCCGGGCCGAGGGCGAGTTTGCCACCGCGATGACCGCCCGGCTGACGGA
>DATJFH010000381.1:0-20568 GCA_035495815.1 Bryobacteraceae bacterium | reverse complement strand
GACCGCGTGTCCACGGCGCTGCTGGCGCTGGACGGCGAGGGCGGCGCCGGGGCGTTCGCCGAGTTCTCGCAGTGGGAGCAGGCGCAGCTGGCGCGCAGGAAAGTGAAGCCCGCGGCCAAGGCAGTTGCTCCGCTGGAGCCGGCCGTAACGCCGGCGAAAAAGCGGCTGTCCTACCTCGACAGCCGCGAATGGGAGGCCATGGAGGAGAAGATTCTGCGCGCCGAGGAGGAGTTGGAGCTCAAGAAGGCAGCCGTCCAGGAGGCTGCTTCCGACGCCGCCCTCCTGCACGGCCGCTACCGGGAGATGCTGCAGGCGCAGGAAGAGGTCGACCGGCTCTACGCCCGATGGGCTGAGCTCGAAGCCAAGCTCCAGGGAGCCTGAGGCGCTCGCGCCGACGTTACGCCGGGCCAATCGTCTGGCATGTTCTATGCGTCGACCAAAGGCGCCGCGCGCGTCCCCTACCCACGGGGATACCGCCGCATTGACAATAGCCCTCCCAATGGCGGAGAATCGCCGTTCACTCCCCATGGCGCCTCACCAGAAAGCCACCCGGGTCCGGCACGTTGTTCTCGGTCTCACCGTCGCCGCCTACATGATCACGTACATGGACCGTGTGGTCATCTCCTCAGCCGTCCCGACCATTCAGAAGGAGTTCGGCTTTTCGCTCACCACCATGAGCTACATCATCGCCTCCTTCCGGTGGGGATACGCGCTTTTCCAGATTCCCGGAGGCTGGCTCGGCGACCGCATCGGACCCCGGCGCGCTCTCACCCTGATCGTCACCTGGTGGTCCCTGTTCACTTCCGCTACCGCCCTGGCCTGGAACTCCGTTTCCATGATCGCCATCCGCTTCCTGTTCGGCATGGGAGAAGCCGGAGCCTTCCCCATTGCCACGCGGTCCCTCTCGCGCTGGATGCTGCCCGCCGAGCGGGGCTTCGCGCAGGGGATCACCCACGCAGGCTCCCGGCTCGGCGCGGCGCTCACACCGTCGCTGGTCGTGCTGGTCATCGCGACCTACGGATGGCGAGCCGCTTTCGTCCTGTTCGGCGCGCTCGGGCTGGTCTGGTCGGCGGTCTGGTATTGGTATTACCGCGACACGCCCGGAGAGCATACGTCTGTCAACACCGCGGAACTGGAACTGCTCAGCCGCTCCCTGGGCGGCAGGCCGAAGTCCGCTCACTCCGTCCCATGGCGCAAAATCCTCGCCAGCCCTACGCTGTGGACCCTCTGCGTCATGTACTTCTGCTACTCCTACTGCCTCGCCGTCTATCTCGACTGGTTTCCCAAGTACCTCAACGACCATCGCGGCTTCAACCTGCTCCAAATGGGCTTCTACTCGAGCCTGCCGCTGCTGGCAGGTACCGCCGGCGATCTGCTGGGCGGCTGGGTCTCCGACATCTGGGCCGAGCGCAGCGGAAACCTCAAAATGGCCCGGCGCGGCGTGGCGCTGTTCGGATTCCTCCTCGCCGCCACTTCCATTCTTCCCGCGACCCTAACCACCGACCCGGTGGCCTGCGTCTGGTACACCTGCCTTGCCGTCTTCGGACTCGAGGTGACCGTGGGCGTTTCCTGGGCCATCCCACTCGACATAGGGTCCGACTATGCCGGCTCGGTCTCCGCCGTCATGAACACCTGCGGTAATATAGGAGGCGCGATCTCTCCTCTGGTCCTGGCGTACCTGGTCAAGACCTATAGTTGGGATATGCCGTTCTTTTTTGCATCGGCTTTTTGTTTGCTCGCCGCGGCGCTGTTCTGCCGGATCGATGCGACGCGGCGGATATTCGCGGATTAAGGTTTTCTATGTATATCAATCCTGACAAATGCGTCGCCTGCGGCAACTGCACCTATGTATGCCCCATGGGAGCCATTTACGTCGATCCCAAGATCAAGCGCGCGACCGTGGACCGCAATGAGTGCGTGGAATGTTACGCCTGCTTCAACGGGTTGAGCCAGGAGCATCTCAATCCCACCATGGTGCGAACCATGCGCAAGGTGTTCTCCATGCTGCGGCTGCGCTTCGAGCCGGAGCCGGACGTCTGCCCCACCGCCGCCTTCGAGCCGGACAAGCTGGAATGGCCGCGTGTCGTACGCCGGGCTTTCTCCGATCCGCGGGTCCCGCACGAATCGACCGGCGTTTCCGGCCGCGGCACTGAAGAGGTCAAGACCAACGACGTCAGCGGCCGGGTCAAAGTGGGAGAAGTCGGTTTCACCATCGAGTTCGGCCGGCCCGGCGTGGGCGTCTGGTTCACCGACATTCAGAAGATGTCCTGGGCCATGGCCAAGGCCGGAGTGAGCTTCGAAAAGAAGAACCCGGTGACTTCGCTGATGTCGGACGTCGCTACCGGAACGCTGCGCGAAGACATCCTGGGCGAGAAAGTGATGTCGGCGATTCTCGAGATCAAAACCACGGTGGATCGGACCGAGGAGATTATCCGGCTGGTGCGGGAAGTGGAGAAGGATCTCGATACAGTCGTTTCCATCGGAGTGGGCACGCGCTGTGACGAGAACGGCGAAGAGAACGTCGTGGCGCCGATTCTCGAGCGGCTGGGCTACAAGCTGGAGCGCGCGAAAACAAATATCGGACTGGGCAAGGTGACCAACACCGAAGAGCCCGCCGCCAAGGAGCAGCCGGTCCCGGCAATGAGATGACCAACACACTGCATCGATACGGCAGCGCGGAAAGCTTTTACGACGACTACGTGATTTTCGCCATACCTAGCCGCGGCAAGAACGACAAGGGCAGTCTGCCCAAGCTGCGGCAGTTCCTCGAGATGGCCCTGCCCTTCAAACCCGTCAACATGGGTGACGCGCTGAACGGCGGCGCGCTCCGTCCGCGCCGGGACATGTCTCCTATCTCGCACTGGAAGCGGGACATCACGCCGGACTTCCGCGCCGTGATCGACGGGCTTACCGGCCCCACCACGGTGGCCGCCGTTTTCGACGATCGCGTGCACGCCGAGGATTTCGTCAAGGCGGTGAAAGCGGCCGACCTCGGCTTGTGCATCAATATCTCGACCTCGATCGACGGCGCCGAGCAGTGCTGCCATGAGGCGTGCCAGCCCCGGCACAGCGTCGGCTACTCGCTCGGATTCGAAGGGAAAACGGAGAAGCTGCCGAATACCCAGGTCCTTTCGCTCAGCACCATGTGCGGTCACGGGATGATCAGCTCCAGCCTCGCCAAGAAGATGATCGACTGGGTCAAGGAAGGCCGCCGCACTCCGGAACAGGCGGTGACGTACATGGCGCGGTTCTGCTCCTGCGGCGTGTACAATCCGGCGCGCGCGAAGCGCATTCTCGAAGACGCACGCACCAAGACGCGCTAGACGGTTCCGGCGCGGCCGGCGTTCATACGCTTCCGGCGCGATCGATCCGCAACCTGTTCATCGCGGAGTTAAAATCGCGCGTGCACTTCGATCCATTGCCCCCCTCGCGACCATCCCGCGATTGTCTTCAACCCATACTGCGTATCCAGATCGAACGAAGAGATCTGCGGAGCGTAAGAAAAGAATCGTCCCCAGAATTTCTCCAGAATCAGATGACGGAGCAGGTTCCCCGGCGGGTCCCACTGGCGTGAGTACAGCACGAAAACATCCACTGGAGCGTGCTTGTACAGCCTGGCGACGGCTGCTTCGCTGAAGTCCGGAATTTCGCGCACCCGGTGCGAGGTCTTCACGTATCCGAATTCCGGGCGCGAAAGTTCCGCCGAAAGAGGCCACGCCGTGCCGATCTCCGCCCGCCCATAATTCTGTTCGAGGTAGCCGGCCGCGATCTCGTGAAGCCGGACGAACTCGGTAAACGCCAGGTTGTTCTCCAGCGGAAAAGGATAGGGCGGATTCCAGAAATTACAGGCCGCCAGGCCGGCGATCAAGGCGGCCGGCGCCACGCTTCGCCACGGCGATGGCATGGCGGAGAACCCCGCGACCATGCCGATGTATACGATCGGCAGGACGGGCAGCAGATACCGCTCGAGCATGGCGCCGCCGATGACGCTGAACAGGGCGACGTGCAGGGCAACCAGGGTCCAGGCCACACGCCATCCACGGCCTTCGAAAATGCCGCCGCGCATCCAGGCGGCGGCAATCCCCGCCGTTCCGATGAAGTGCAGATTCTCCCAGAAAAGATGATACAGCCGCCGCGTCAGCGCTACTCCCATCCGCACCGGGTGCGCCAGATAAGCCAGGTTGTATGCGGTGAAGCCGGGATTGCCGAACAGATGCCCCGTCTGCAGGCGAAGAAACAGGAACCAGCCCCCAAGGACGCCAAACGGCAGCAAAAAGTAACCGGCCTGTAACCAGCGCCGCTCCGCCGCCAGCCAGGCGCAGAACAGCAGGGGCGCAATCACCCCGGTTTCCTTGACCAGCGCCAGCGCGGCGCAGGCCACCGCGCAGAGCAGGATTTGGTCTTCGAGAAACAGCAGCGTGGCCAGCACGGTGAACAGCATGGCGGGCATGTCGAGCTGGGCGAGCATCGCCTGCGAATAGAATATCGGCGAGCAGATCAACAGCGCCGCCGCCGTGAATGCGGGCACGCCTTTGATATTTCCACACAGCTTGATGGCAAGCAGGAAGACCGCCAGCACGCTCAGCGAAGCCGTCAGCAGCATGGCGGCGCGCGTCGAGACGATTGAGAAGCCGGTCACCATCCACACGCCGGCCAGATACGCCATCACCCCCGGCGGATGCGCATTCGGGGTCGCCGACCGCGGAATCAGCGCGCCCGATTTATAAAGGTCGAGCGACGCCGGAATGAATTGGCCCACCTCGTCCCAAAAGAACGGCAGGTCGAAGTACGGCGCGTGCGAGATGGCCACGGCGGCCGCGAACAGGAGAAAAAAGAGTACGTACGTGCCCGGCTTGATCCGCCGCGTACGACGCCTCTTTTTCACGGGCATCGCGATCTATTGAACGACGCTGCCGCCGGAATGCGGTTCGAGCTTCACTTCCCCGAAAGTGCTTTCGTATTGAGACACGTTCTGCTGCAGCACGTTCAGAAGAGCCTTGGCCTGCTGCGGGCTGACGTAAATGCCCTGGAAATTTTCGATCGAAACCTGATCGGGAGCGGTCTGGTTGACGACGCCGAACAGCAGGAAAAAATCCCAAAGATTGACTCGGATCTGCACGCTGTTGGCGTACCCTTCGCGGTACTCTTTGGAGTTGGACAACTGGATTTTCGGGGGCTGAGGCGTCATAGAACTCTACGATAGCAAAGTGCCGGACGATTTCCGTTTACCGCGGGTAACCCACGCAGCGCGTCCGCTACTCCACTCTGAGCCGAACCTCGCCCGCGCCGGATCCGGCGTAGAGAATCCGAACCTCCACATTCACCCTTCCCGGCCACCCTTTTTCGGACCATACGGTCCAGACAACGGGCTCCTCGGCGGACTGAACAGCGGCCCGCCGTTCAAAAAGCGCGCGTCCTGATTTCGTAAGATTCATGATCAAGTAAGCCGGACCCGGCGCGCGGCACTCGATCCGCAACGGCTTGCCTTTTCGGATGCGCACGCCCGCAATGGACATCTTCCGCTCCTCCGCCGCCGCGCCGTCGTCCTGGGCGCCCTCCTCGATCCAGCGGCGGATAATCGCGATCTGCCCGGGCTTCAACGGCGGCGCGCCGAGCGGCATGCGGCGCTCCTCTCCCCGGGCGCCCTCGATCGCACCTACGATCCGGCTGCCGTCCGGATCGCCGGGATTGACAGCCTCACGCAGGCCGGCTGCCGTGCCGGTAGTCAAGCCCGCGGCTGTCCCCGAATCGCCATGACAACTGTTGCAGTGGAAAGCGAAAATCGGCGCAACGTCGCGGCCATAGCTGACGGCGAAGAGCAATAGCGCGCCGAACGTCATTCCGCGGTGGAAGGATCAAGCGTCGGTTGAAGCGCCGTCCGTTTCGTCTTGTAGCCCCAGCCGGGTTTAGCGAGATCGAGATGATCGCCGGTGTCTTTCATCCAGCGCTCGAGGAGCGTGGTCATCTCCTTCACCTGCGCCGCGTGCGACGGCTCGGCCGCCAGGTTTTTCATCTCCAGCGGATCGGTCTTGATATCGAACAGCTGAGCCGTCTGGACGCCGTTGACGCAGTACCGGATCAGCTTCCAGCGATCGGTCCGGACGCCGCGCTGCACGTGCCTGTAGGCGAAGAAGACCGAGTCCCGCAACCTGGCTTTCGGATCCTTCACTACCGGCGCCAGGCTCCTGCCTTCTACCGAGGCAGGGATCGGCATGCCCGCCAGGTCGCAAAGAGTCGGGAAGACGTCGAACAGGTAGCAGAAGGAATCGCTCTTCGCTCCCCGCGGTACTCCGGGGCCGCCGATCACCAGCGGCACACGTACGCTGTGGTCGTAAAGATTCTGTTTGCCGAGCAGGCCGTGCTGGCCGACCGCCAGGCCATTGTCTGCTGCAAAAACGACGATCGTATCTTTGGCGTGCCCAGTCCGCTCGAGGGCATCCAGCACACGGCCCATCTGCGAGTCTACATGGGTGATCATGCCGTAATAAGCTGCGATGTGCTCGCGCACCACCTGCGGAGTCCGGGGCCACGGCGCCAGCTGCTCGTCGCGTACTTCCATCTCGCCGTTGTCGAACGGATGCCTCGGCAGAAAATTCCTGGGAACCGTCACGTTCTCGGGCTTGTACATGTCGGCGTACTCTTTGGGAGCCATGCGGGGATCGTGCGGCGCCGTGTAGGCCACGTACATCAGAAACGGCTTATCCTCTTTGTAGTTCTCCAGGAACTTGATGGCCGAGTCGCTGAACAGGTTGCTCGAGAATTTTTCTCCGGTGTGCCGCTTCTCCTTCGGATACTTCCCCGTGGGATCGAAATCGGCCACCGGGACCTGCAGATGGTTGGACATCCCTCCAAAGAAAATGTTCTCTCCCGTGCTGAAGCTGCGGGCGAACAGCTTCTCGCCGTTATGCCACTTGCCGGTTCCGAAGGTGGTGTAGCCCGCATTCCGGAATGCCTCGGGAAAGGTGGTGTAGGAACGCCGGGGCGTTCCCGGATACTCGTCGGGCGCAATCAGGCTGTCGTGCACGTGGAAAAGAGTTTGGCCGGTCAGGAGCATTCCGCGGCTCGGCATACAAACAGCAGGCACGGTCCCGCCCATGATGAAGGCATGCGTAAACGTGGTTCCATTGCGCATCAGCCGGTCGATGGTGGGGGTTTTCACTTCGGGGTTGTTGAGCGCGTGGAGCGTGCTGAAACGCTGATCGTCGGTGAACAGCACCAGGATATTGGGCCGCTTTCCTTGCGCGCGAATCGCGGGAATGGCCAGCGCGGCGGCGCCGAGACCGGCCGATTTCAGAAACTGTCTGCGGGTCTTCTGCATCTTCGGCGCTATCGTACCAGATCCGCCGTTACATGTTATACTCCGCCACATGTTCAGAACCATCGCCCTCCTGTGCGTTCTTTCGACGGCCCCGCATATGATTGGGGCCGCGCTCGAGCGCCGCCTGTACGTAACGGACAAGACCGGGATCAGCGTGTACGATATCGACAACGGACACAAACTCCTGCGCAGGATCGAGCTGCCCGGCACGGGCGATTACAAAGGTATCGCCGCCAGCCCGCAGCTCGGCCGGCTCTACGTGACCTCCTACAGGGGCGACGAGCTGATCTGCCTCGATCTCGCGGACGATTCCGTCCGGTGGAGAAAAAAGTACGGCAAATACGCCGACAGCATGGCCATTACCCCGGACGGGAAAACCATGTACCTGCCTTTTCGCGATGAAGACAGCTGGTGGGTGATCAACGCGGAGGACGGCGCCGTGATCACGAAGATCGAGATCGGCCGCGGCAAGCAGTATCCGGTCGATAACATCGCGAGCATCGGCCCGCATAACACCTGGATCAACGAAGCCGGCTCACGCGTCTACATGGAAGTGCTGACCCTGCCGTGGATCTTCATCGCGGACACCTCGACCAACAAGGTGATCGGCAAGATAGGTCCCTTCAGCAAGGGCGTGCGTCCGTTCGCCATCAGCGCCGACGAGAAGTACGCGTATGCCAACGTCGACGCGCTGCTGGGTTTCGAGTTAGGCGCCGTCCGGAGCGGCGGCGAGTGGGGCGGCCGCATGCTGCATCGGGTCGAGGCGCACACGCCGAAGACGCGCCTCGAAGAGCTGCCCAATCCGCCCGCCCGCAAGCCGCACAGCACGCCCAGCCATGGCGTCAACATCCGGCCGGATCAGAAAGAGGTTTGGGTCGTGGACGGCGTGTACGGTTACGTGTACGCCTATGACGTAACCCGGATGCCGCCCAAGTTCGTAGCCGGAGTGCCTCTGTACAAGGATCCCAAGGAGCAGCCGCATCCCGGCTGGGTTTCGTTCAGTATCGACGGCCGGTATGCCTATCCCGACGGCGGCGTGGTGATCGACACCAAAACCAAGAAAGTGGCCGCCAGGATTCCGACCAGCGAGAAGTTGATCGAGATCGATTTTCAAAACGGCAAACCCGTAAAAGCCGGTCACCGGTAGCGTGCGCCGGGGCAGCCTGGCAATGAGCGGTATCGACCCTACTGAGCGTCGCCTAAATCGTACGCTTCGGAAGCGCTCAACGTGACGGTGTACGAACCCAGATTGTTCTGCCAGTGCCTGTTGTCGTTGACCGCAAGGCCGAGCCTTCCGGCGGGCAATCCGCTCTTGCTGGCTTTCTTTCCCAGGAAGAAAACTTCGCCGTCAGGACCGATCCGGCCTACCAGGGCTCCGAACGGATGTCCATCCACCAGGTTGGTCTTGTAGGCCGGAGACCCGGGCTTCTTCAATCCGTCGGCATCGGTTGCCCAGCCGTCCACGTCCCACGACAGCCTTACGAAACCCTGGGTAGTCACATCCAGCTTCGATGCCGCCGTCAGCACGACGCCCGTATCCAGATACTCAATCTGCGTGCAATGCCGCAGGGAATGCACCGGTGTCGATCGCTTGACCATCTTTTGCCGCACGGCCAGTGTGCGGATCTTCGACCAGGGCAGCGAAGCCTTGCCACCATCGGGTGTCCGAACCTCCACCGTTCCCTCCGGCAGCCTGCACCGCACGCCCTCCCCGCTCGGCAGCCGGACCAGGCTCAGGCTGCGGTCGAGGCCGTCCGCGCTGCTCGGAATCAGCCGCTCGAACAACCGGTATAACGGCCGCGGTTCGTGCTGATCGGTGTCTTTCAAGGTCTTCAGCAGCGGGGTGAGCACGGGTAACCCGATGGCGGTCAGTTCAGCCACAGCTTGATCACTGGCTTTGCGGTCCGCGGCCTGCAGCGCCGCCAGCCCCGCCGTGATCCGTCCCGTCTCGAAATCGGAAGCCGGCGAGGCGTTGTGCACGGACAGGATGTGGGCGCCGTGCGGAAGCTTCAGGGAAGCCACCGCGCATTGGCCCTCCACCTGAGTCCCGTCAACTGTTCGGATCAGCACCCATTCGGGCGCGCCCCAAAGAGCGAGAGGCAATAGGAAAGAAAGAATCAGTCGGTTCGGCATCCACACGGTTATACCAGAAAAGCGCAATGAACTATAATTCAGTACGGTGGATCTCACGTTGCCATGTTAAGTCGTCGAAGCCTCCTGCAAAGCGCTCCAGCGTTGGCCGCAGCCGCACGGCTCCAAGGCCAGGGCCGGTCCGGAAGCCATTTGCGCCCCGGGCTGGTCGCCTACTCGTTCCGGAAAGAGCTGGAGTCGAAGAAGATCACGTACGAGGCCCTCATTCGCTCCGTGGCGGAATGGGGGCTCGACGGTCTGGATACGACGGTGTACTGGTTTCCGGACACCTCCGATTCCTTCCTGGCGTCGCTCCGGCGGACCGCGTATAAGCACGGCGTCAGCCTCTACAGTCTGGCGGTCCGCGCGCGGCTTTGCCAGCCAACTCCGGAATTGCGCCAAGCCGAAGTGGAGAACGTCAAGAAGTGGGTGGACGCCGCGGGCAAGGTCGGCGCCGGTCATGTTCGCGTGTTCGGCGGGCCGATACCGAAAGGCAGCAGCGAGAAGCAGGCCATTGCCTGGGCCGTGGAGGTTTTAAAGCCCTCGGCTGAGTACGCCGGGGCCAGGGGAATCGTCATCGGGGTGGAGGATGACGGCGGCCTCACCACCACGGCTGAGCCGACCGTCGAAATCGTCCGCCAGACGGACTCCCCTTACGCCGGCATCAACCTCGATACCGGCAATTTTCCCCGGAACGGATATTCGCAGGTGGAGCTGTGTCTGCCATATGCGGTGAACGTTCACTTCAAGGTCGATATCGGCAGCGCGGACGGGACCCGGGAGAGAGCGGATTGGGACCGACTGATCGGTATGTTCGCCAAAGCCGGCTATAAGGGCTATATTTCGCTCGAATACGAACAGAAGGAAGACCCGGTCACGGCAGTCCCGCCGCTGGCCGCTGAACTCAAACGCCTGGTAAGAAAACATTCATGAGAATACTTGTTTCGATGATACTGATCGCCCTGGCGCCGTTGGCCGCGGCCGAGAAGGGCTTCACCTCGCTGTTCAACGGTAAGGACCTGACCGGCTGGAAGGTCAGCGAGAACCCCGGCACGTTCACCGTGCAGGACGGCGCGATTGTCGCGCACGGCCCGCGCAGCCACTGCTTCTACATGGGTCCGTTCAGGAATCACACCTTCCAGGATTTCGAATTGAAAGTGGATGTGATGACCAAACCCGGATCGAATGGCGGTATCTATATCGACACCGAGTATCTGGAAAACAACTGGCCGGCGAAGGGGTTCGAAGTTCAGGTGAACAACACCTTCGTCAAGGATCCGCGGAAGACGGGCAGCCTGTATCAGGTGAAAGACAACGGCCAGGAAGTGGCCAGGGACAACGTCTGGTTTACGGAACACATCATCGCCAAGGGCAACACGATTACGGTCAAAGTGGATGACAAGCTGGTGACCGAATGGACGCAGCCGGCCGATTGGGCCGGGGTGAAATCTTTCCCCGACCGTAGGATCCGCCCCGGCACGATTGCCCTGCAGGGCCACGATCCGGAAAGCACGGTCTATTACAAAAACATCCGCATCAAGCCGCTGAAGTAAGGCGGGCTTCGGCCCCACATCCGAAATTTGAAAAGCATTCCGATCCGCTGGCGCTCGAACATCACGTGGATACGCTGAGAGTGCCCAGGGACTCTTCGAACCGAGGACCGGCCCGTGAGCCGGTGTGGAGCCGGCAGTCGCGTCTGCCCGTCATTCAGACGTCCTTACAAGCTCCCTCGGCCTGACTCGGCGGGGACCAGCCGCAGCACCGACTTGCCTTCCACTCTTCCGTATTGCATCGGATAGCTCAGTCCGTTGTAGTAGCGCTCCCACTCGTCCCGGTAATGGCTGGAGAGCGGCTGGCCCGATTGCCCGATGATCACGTTCAGCAGGGACTTGTCCCAGTCGGACAGATCCGCCGAGAACCGCATCGAAGGACCCAGCCGCCGCGTGGTCTGTTTCACGGTAGTGGACGATCCGCTCATCGGGTTCGGTCCGATGTCGAAATACTTCCCGGCCAGCGGCACGGAGTGCAGCACCGGATGGTTGATCGCCAGCCCGGTGTACCGGCCATAGCTCCACTTCTTCGTGTTGCGGCCTTGAATCCGCTGCCCTTCTTCGACCGCGTCGGCCAGCGCCCGTACCAGGGCTTCATCCCAGTCGCGCACCCATCCCGCCGGGCGCGCTCGCAGCAGCTTCTCGATCACCGCCGGAGCCATCTGCGAATCGTAGGCGGCGCCGGAGTTGGAAGCGATCTCCGACACGGCCCGCCGCAGGTGCTGGTACGCCAGCGTCACCAGAAAAGGCGCTGCCAGGCGGTACTCCATCTGGCCATTCCAGCCGCGCAGAATTGCGATCGCATCCGTCAGCGCGGGATTCGTGGGCTTTCGCTTGTCGTAAGCCGCCACCAGGTCCCGCGCCAGCGCGTGGCTGAAGCTTGAATAAACGTCCTTCTGGATTACCGTCATTTCCTCGGGTTTCCAGCCCGTGCGCGCCGAGAGCAGGTCGCGGATCTGGTTCGAACGGAAATGAGACGCGAAGTTGCCGTTGACCGGATATGGATAGCCGGCAGGGAACGGGTTCTGATTGGCCGTGACGATCATGCCGGAAGGCGGGTTGAACGCCGCGGGTAACTGCTCGAAAGGAATGTAGCCATCCCACTCGAAGTCTCCGGACTCGCCGTCCACCGGGAGATCGCCGATCCATCCCTTTCGAACCGGCAGTTTTCCAGTCGCGTGATACCCGATATTGCCGTCCACATCGGCGTAGACGAAGTTCGACCCCGGGCCGGGCAGCCGGGCAATGGCTGAGGTGAACTCGGTCCAGTTTCGGGCACGGTCGATGTCGAGAAATGGGAACTGGAATATTTCCGGATCGGCGGCGCTCCACCGCAGGCTGAGCCGTTCCGGACCGGTCCCGGAAAACACGGGCCCGTGCCGTGTGATCCACACGGGATGGGCCGCGGGCGTTTTTCCCTTCACCAAAATCGGATCCTGCTCCAATCGGGCCTGCAGGTCCTGCCCGCGGAACTTGTAACGGCCGCTCCGGTCATCGA
The DNA here is from genome assembly GCA_035495815.1 of Bryobacteraceae bacterium. GTDB lineage: Bacteria > Acidobacteriota > Terriglobia > Bryobacterales > Bryobacteraceae > DATJFH01. The sequence continues at coordinate 8,072 of DATJFH010000381.1, read as the reverse complement.
ACCGCTCGACATAAAGGTCCTGCACATCGAAATGCAGATTCGTAATACCCCAGGCGATCCGGTCGTTGTGACCCGCGATGACGCCCGGGGCGCCCGGCAGGGTTACGCCCGCCACGTTCAGTCCGGGCGCCTGGAGATGCGCCATATACCACACGCCGGGCAGCGAAAATTCCAGGTGCATGTCGTTCGCGAGGATCGGTTTGCCGGAAGCGGTGAGACGGCCGGCGATGGCCCAGGCGTTCGAGCCCGGTTGCGCCTCGCTGCCGGTCCGGGGCGGCATGAGAAAGTCGACTTTGGCCGGATCGCCGCGCTGCAGCATGCCGCGCTTCACGATCTCGTCCCGCCATGTGGTGGTCAGCGTGCGGAACATGTGGAATCCGATGAGCGCGCAATCCGCCACTGTCCACGGACGAGGCTCGTAGCGGAGCAGAGTGAATTCGACCGGGAGTGATTTGCGGTTCTTCTCGATGAGCGCGTTGACGCCTCGCGCATAGGCCGCCATCGCGGCGCGATCCGCCGCCGGCATCGTGCGGACCGAATCTTCCGCCAGGCGGCGCAGGCGGAGCGTGCGCGCTTCGCGGTCCGACTCGAGCGTGACCGGGCCGATGATTTCCGACAGCTCGCCCGAAGCCAGCCGGCGCAGGCTGTCCATCTGCCACAGACGGTCCTGCGCCGTTACGAATCCCTGCGCGAAGAGCGCATCCTCGAGCGACCCGGCCGCGATGTGAGGCGTCCCCAGAGCGTCGCGAGTCACGGTCACGGCGCCGTCCACGAACGTCCCGATGGTTCCGGAGACAACCGGCAGCGGACGGTACGCAAACCAGTAGACTGTTGCGATCGCCAATATCAGCGCCGCTGCGATGAGGGTGTTGATATATTTGAGGAGCCGATCCAAGGACACACTTGGCATTGTACAGATAATGGACGAATCGTTTTATGGATTGCGGATCATCCTCTTATTCCTGATCCTGGCCGCGAACGCGTTCTTCGCTTCCGCGGAGGTGATTCTGCTGACCGCGCGGAAATCGCGGCTGCGGCAGCTCGCGGACGAGGGTGACAAAGGCGCGAAGGCGGCGCTGAGCCTGCTTGCCAACCCCCAGCGCCTGCTGGCTTCCACGCAGGTCGGCGTCACCCTGGCAACACTCGGACTCGGCTGGGCCGGCGAGGACACGATTTATAGTCTGCTCATGCGGACGCTGCATCCCCTGGTGACGCCGGCCACTTCGGTCATCGTTCACGGCGTGAGCTTCGTGCTGGCCTTCCTGCTGATGACCTACGCTCATGCGGTGATCGGCGAAGTGGTGCCGAAGAATCTGGGGATCGAGAAAGCAGACCGGCTCGCCTCCCCGATCGCGCTGGCGCTCCTGATTTTTTACCGCATCTCGGCGCCTTTCGTGTACGTGATCGAGCGGTCGAGCTCCGCTGTCTCACGCGCCATCGGCCTCGGAGAAGGACATGGCGGCGCCGGACATTCAGCCGAGGAATTGAAGATGATCGTCAGCCTGAGCCGCGGATCCGGACACCTGCCGCCGCTTCAGGAGGAAATGATTCACCGCATCATCGATCTGGAGGACGTCTACGTGCGGCAGATCATGGTGCCGCGCAATGAGATCGTTTCCATTCCGGTCGAAGCCACTCTGGAGGAGGCGCTGCGGACCATGATCGAGCATCAGCATTCCAGGATCCCTGTTTACCGCGGAAAGCCGGAGCAGATCGTGGGAGTCTTGTTCTACAAAGATATGCTCGCGCTGTGGGCCAGCCGCCGGGCTGCCATCACTGCCGGACGCCGCGTGCCCGAGTTTCGCATCCAGAAGCTGATGCACAAATACATGGTGGCGCCCGAGACCAAGCCCGTCGTGTCCATGCTCGAGGAATTCAAGGAGGGCAAAGCCCATATGGCGATGGTGGTCGACGAATTCGGAACGATCGTCGGCCTGGTGACCGTGGAGGACGTGCTCGAGCAGATCGTCGGTGAAATCGAGGACGAATACGACGTGAAGGAGCTGCGTCCGGCGACCGAGTCGCTCGCGCTCGAGCTGGAGGGCGCCACCAATATTCGCGACCTCGAACTGCTGCACGGAATCGAGATTCCGGGTAATGCGGGTTTTGAAACACTGGCCGGATTCCTGCTGATGAAGCTCGGCTACATCCCGAAGCAAGGCGAAGTCGTAGAGGAAGGCGGCCGGCGGTACACCGTGCTCGAGATGGACCGGAACCGGATCGCCAAAGTCCTGGTGGAGAAACTCGAAGTCGAGCCGTAGAAATGAGTCCCGGTTGTCAGAATGCGACCCGGCTGACGATTTCCTCCCCAATCGCCAGGCTGGCCGTCGCGGCTGGGCTGGGGGCGTTCAACACGTGAATGGCGTGCGGCTGCATGGCGAAATGGAAATCCTGCACCAGTTCGCCTTGCGGAGTGACCGCCTGCGCGCGCACGCCGGCTCCGCCGGTCTCGAGATCCTCGGGCTGGATCTCCGGCACCAGCCTCTGCAGCGACTGGCAGAAGAGCCGCCGGCTGAAGGACCGCCGCAGCTCGTCCCGGCACATCCGCGGATGCCGGCGGAGAAAGTTCCATAATCCGGAGTACGAGACGGCGTCCCAGAGGTCCGGCACATTCAGATCGGTTTTGCGGTAGCCTTCCCGCGCCAGCGCGAGCACGGCGTTCGGTCCGGCCTCGACGCCGCCGTGGATCAGCCGGGTGAAGTGGACGCCGAGAAAGGGAAACTTGGGGTCGGGCACAGGGTAGATCAGGTTGCGGACCAGGCTCTGCCGCTGCGGCTTGATCTTGTAATATTCTCCGCGGAAGGGCAGAATCCGCACTTCGCGCCGCATCCCGGCCAGCTCGCTTACGCGATCGCAGTGCAGTCCTGCGCAGTTGATGAGCAGTCCGGTTTCAAAATCTCCCGCGGTGGTCGAAACGAGCCAACCGTCTTTTAACTTGCGGAAGGAGCGTGCGTGCGCCCCGGTCACGACCCGGCCGTGGATCCTGGAGGCGAGGACTTCGCAGACTCTCGGATAGTCCACGATGCCCTCCTGCGGAACCCTCAGCGCGGCCACGCCCCCCACATGCGGTTCGATCTCCCGCATTTCCGACGGCCCGAGCATGAGCAGCCCTTCGAGGCCGTTCTGCCGGCCGCGTTCATGGAGGTCGCGCAGGCGCGGCAGCTCGCTTTCATCGGCGGCCACCACCAGCTTTCCGCAGATCTCGTGCGGAACGCCGTGATCCTGGCAGAATTCCACCATGCGGCGAATCCCCTGCACGGCCATCCGGGCTTTGACCGACCCGGGTTTGTAGTACAGGCCCGCGTGCAGCACGCCGCTGTTGTGGCCGGTTTGATGACGGCCGACGGCGTCCTCTTTCTCGATAACGGTGATTTCCGTATCCGGCCATTTACGGCCAAACTGGTAGGCGGCGGCGAGGCCTACGATTCCGCCTCCAACGATCAACGCGCTTCGGGGATTTCGCACTTTCCCGATTATCGGATACTCTTGTGGACATGAAGGGAATCACACGGAGACAGCTTTCGGCCGCCGGACTCGGCCTGGCCGCCCTGAGCAGCAGGGCTGCCGCGGCATTTACGCATCCGCTCGGCGCCGAGCTTTACACCGTGCGGAGCCTGATGCCGAACGCTGCCGGGCAGACGCTGCAGGCGATCGCGGCCATCGGGTACAAAGAGGTGGAACTCGACCGGGTAACGCTGCTGCGAGTGGCGCCGATGCTGGAGAAGTTCGGCCTGACTCCCGCCGCCTGCCATATCGAGACGCCGCTCGTAACCGGCGCGTGGCAGCCATGGCTGAAGATGGCGGCGCAGCGCAAGACGACGTATGCCGATCAGAGCGTGACGCTGGCCCAGGCCATCGACGAAACCGGCAAGCGCGGCGTCAAGTACATCGTGATCCCGTACCTCCATCCGGAGGAGCGGGGCGACCTCGAATACTACAAGCGGCTGGCCGACAAAATGAACCACGCCGGGGCTCAGGCGCGCGCCGCCGGGCTGGGATTCTGTTATCACAACCATGCGTTCGAATTCGAAGGCGAGCGGGGAAAGCGGCCGATCGACATCTTGCTCGAGCGGCTGGACAAGAAGTCGGTGGCTCTCGAGCTCGATGTCTTCTGGGTGAGCGTCGGCGGCAACGATCCCGTCGAGATGCTCAAGCTGCTGAAAGGGCGCGTGCCGCTGGTCCATCTGAAAGACAAGGCCAAGGACGCTCCTATACTTTATTCAGAGGCGAAAGTGACCCCGCCGACATTCAAGGAAGTGGGCGCGGGATCGCTGAATTTTGCGGCGATATTGAAGGCCGCAGCGGCTGCGGGCACGAAGCATTACTTCGTCGAGCAGGACCAGACCCCCGTTGACCCGGTCGCCAGTCTCAGGCAGAGTTACCAGTATTTGAGGAGCTTGTAGACAGTCCCTCGAACACAGCGCCGCGGAATTGGATTCGTGTGCAAGGGCGAGCCGTAGCCGCCCTACTGGACTACGCGAACAGCTTCATCAGGGGTTCGCCTTTTACAAGCTCCCTGGGCTGCTTCAGGTCGTTCAGGATCTCCATCGCGGGATTGATCCCCAGCGCGTAGTAAATGGTGGCGACCAGGTCCGTGGGATGCACGGGCGAATCGACCGGGGAAGAGCCCTGGTCGTCGGACTTGCCGTATCGCACACCGCGCTTGATGCCGGCTCCCGCCACCAGAGCCGTGTAGCAGTAGGGCCAGTGGTCACGGCCGTCCGGCGCGTTGGTGTTGCCCGACGTGCTCACGCCCAGCCGCGGGCTCCGTCCGAACTCGCCTGTTACCACCAGCAGAGTGTCGGAGAACATGCCGCGCTGATCCATATCTTCGATTAGCGCCGAGAGCGACCGGTCGAGGACCGGGCAGTGCAGGTTCTTCAGCGGTCCGAAGTTGGCGGCGTGCGTGTCCCAGGCGGTGGTTTCCGGATCGCCGTTGGCAACCGATGGCCAGTTGAGTTGCACGAAGCGCGTGCCGGCTTCGATGAGACGGCGGCTGAGCAGCGCGCCCTGTCCGAAGGTGGTTCGGCCGTAGCGGTCGCGAACCTTGTCCGGTTCCTGGGTGAGGTCGAACGCCGTGCGCGCCTTGCCGGACAGCACCAGATCGTAGGCCTTCGCGTAATAGTCGTTCAGAGCGTACGAGGAGACCGCTTTGTCCAGATCGGGCATCGAACCGTTGATGCCTTTGAGCAGCGCGAAGCGATCTTTGAGTCGCTCGGGAGAGACGTCGGCTCGCAGGGAGAGGTCGTCGATCTTGAGCTCTTTGTTCGGGTCCTGATACAGGCGGTACGGATCGTAGGCCTTGCCGAGAAATCCGGCGGCTCCGCCCTTGCCGATGACGTTCGATTCCTGCAGCGGCCGCGGCATTTCGACGAACGGCAGCATGGGACCCTCGGGCGGCTTCATCTTGGAGATGTGGCAGCCCATGTGCGGAAAATCGCGCGGCGACGGAGGCTCGAGCTGTCCGGACGGCGATACCTTGTCGGGCGGATAGCCGGTCATCATCTGGTAGATCGCGGCGGTGTGGTTGAACAGTCCGACCGGCGTGTAGCTCATGGACCGGATCAGCGTCACCTTGTCCATTTGATCGGCGAGCATGGGCATGGTTTCGCTGACTTGTATGCCGTCGACCTTTGTCTTGATGGCCTTGAATTCGCCGCGGATATTGGACGGCGCCTCGGGCTTCGGATCCCAGATGTCGATGTGGCTCGGGCCGCCCTGGAGGAACAGCATGATGACGGACTTCGCGGCTCCGAAGGATTTGGCGGCCTCCGCTTTGGCGGGCGCTGCCGCCGCCTTCCAGGAAAAGAATTCCGGAAGATTGAGGCCCAGCAAGCCGGCGCCGCCAACGCGCAGCAACTCGCGCCGGGACCAGCCTTCACAGGTGCGTACGGGACGTCCGGGAATCGTCAGCATTCGTCGTGCTCCTTGGCGAAGATTATAGCAGACCTTCGAGGGCCTCACAGGCGGCCGCGACTCCATTTTCGGCCCGGACCTTACGCCCGACTTCCCAGGCCCGGGCGGCGTTCTCCGGGGCGTCCAGGAGGAGGCGAAGCTCCCTGGCCACTTTACCGGCCCGGTACTCGCTGCGGCCCACCTGCCGGGCGATCCTCAGCCGGATGACGCGGGCGGCGTTATCGTGCTGATCGTGCGCGAAGGGGACGAACAGCATCGGTCGCCCGGACCGGAGCGCCTGCGCGGTAGTCCCGGCGCCGCCCTGATGGACGATGGCCGCGGCTCGCGGGAAGATTTCGGAATAAGGAGCGTAGACGGCGGTGATCACTCCCTCCGGAAGCGGCGCGGCCGGCGCGTTGCGCGGGTCGGTGCCGATGAGCAGTACGGCCCGGCGGCCGAGCAGTCGGGCTGCCTCGGCGCTCTCGCGGTAGAAGTCGCCGGCGGTCATCACGGCTGAGGAGCCCAGGGTGAACACGATCGGCGGCGGACCGGAGTCGAGGAAACGCGCCACCTCTTCCGGCAGACCCTCGGTCTTCTCGAGACGATCGTAGAAAGCGAATCCGGTGACGCGTGTATTCGGCGGCCAGTCCGGCTGAGGTTTGGCCAGCAATGGTGAAAAGAGCGCCAACACCAGGCTTGGAGAGTGCTGGCCTTCGAAGATCGGATTCGCGCCCCGGGGCAATCCGAGCTCTGCACGCAGTGCCTCGATCGGCTCGGCCCACGATTTCGCGGCCGCCTTGCCCAGCTTGTTGATGAGGCCGGCAAGTCCCAAAGGATAAAGTTTCGCCAGCCACGGCGCGGGAGGCAGCACGGACGGATCGTGATCGGAAAGAAACGAGATCGGCGCCAGCACGCTGGACGCCCAGCGGATGCCGGTTTTCTGCGCCACCAGCGGCCCTGCGTAAGTGATCGGGTGGGTGAGGATGAGGTCGGCGCCTTCCGCGGCATGCGTCAGGTCGTCGTAGGATTCGCGCAGGTGCGGCAGGACCAGGTGGCGGATGACGTGCTCGCTGCCCTTCCTGGCGTCCATCACCAGGCGCAGCATTTCCGTGTTGTCGGGCGAAAGATCGGGGCGCACGTGAGCGTAGCCGATTCCCTCCGATTCGACCTTTGGCCGGTAAATCGGGCTGGTGGCGATCGTCACGCGATGTCCGCGCGCCTGGAGGCCGATGCCGAGAGCCAGGTAGGGGTGCAGATCCCCCAGCGATCCGAACGTCGCGATGACGATGTGTTTGGAGCTCATGCGCCGGAGATTCTAGAATGATCTGAGCCCATGCCGTCCGTCAAACAGCTGTTCGATCTCGAAGGCCAGACCGCGCTCGTAACCGGAGGCTCGCGCGGACTCGGCCGCGAGATCGCCGAAGGACTGATGGAGGCGGGCGCATCGGTGATGCTTTTGGCCCGCCGCGAACAGTGGCTCACGCCGGCAGTCGAGGATTTCCGCCGCCGGGGCTTTCGCCGCGAGGGCCTGGTGTGCGACGCCGGAGCGCCGGAGCAGATCGAGCCGGCGGTTGCCCGGACCCTCGAAATCTTCGGCAGGATCGACGTGCTGGTGAATAACGCGGGCATCTCCTGGGGGGCGCCGGCCGAGACGATGCCGCTTGAAAAGTGGCGGCAGGTGGTCGATACCAATCTGACCGGCGCGTTCGTGTTCTGCCAGGAGGCCGGCCGGAGGATGATTCAGAACGGCGGCGGGCGGATTGTGAACATTTCGTCGATCAATGCGCTGACGGGTGGCTTGATCCTGCGCAACGTGCCGAACGCCGGATATGTGGCCTCGAAGGGTGGGCTCACCGCGCTGACACGGGAGCTGGCAGCCAAATGGGGCCGGTACGGAATTCGGGTGAATGCGATTGCGCCGGGCTACTTTCCTTCGCGCCTGACGGAAAAAATTTGGGACCAGGTACAGGTCGAAATGGAGAACCGGGTCCCGCTGGGACGCGGAGGCCGGGAAGGCGAGTTGAAGGGCGTGGCCTTGTTTCTCGCCTCGCGGGCTTCGAGTTACATCACCGGGCAGACCATCGTCGTGGACGGCGGAACCACACTGGGGTAGCTTGCCCTGCCGGGGCCGTTCCCGCGGCTTTTGCCGGCGCAGTCACCCCCGAATCTAGTACCTG
>DATJFH010000380.1:0-5610 GCA_035495815.1 Bryobacteraceae bacterium | reverse complement strand
GCCCTGGGCCTGCTGGCCGGGATCTACAGCGGCACAGTGAACGCAACCACTCCCTCGGGCGTAGCTTCCTTTGCCGTGACGCTGTCGGTCGGCGGCGGCGGCACGCCCAGCGGACCGACGGCGATCGTGAATCCGGTGGCTCTCGCGCCGGCCACATTCCAGGTCGGCGGCGCCGCGCCGCAGCCGCAAACGATCTCGATCTCGATGACGGGTGGAGGGCAACTGGCCTTCAATGTCTCGGCGAATTCGCTTTCCGGCGGAGTCCCCTGGCTCTCCGTCAGTCCGAGTTCGGGAACGACGCCAGGCAACGTCACGTTGAGCATCAATCCGGGAAGTCTTGCCGCCGGCACCTACCAGGGTTCGGTGACCATCACGGTCAGCGGCGCGTCCAATTCTCCGATCACGCTGCCGATCAGCCTGACGGTCACGCAGCCGGTGGTGGTAGCGCCGTTCATCGTGGCGGTACAGAACGCCGCCAGCTACCTGCCGACCGGCCTTTCTCCGGGGCTGAACATCATCATCTACGGCGCCAACCTGGGACCGGCGACGCCGGTCGAAGTCCCGATGCCCGCCTCCGCACCGCTGGCCACTACGCTCGGCGGCACGCAGGTCGCTTTCGACGGAGTTCCGGCCGCCATCGTCTCTACTTCGGCGAACCGCATCAGCTGCTTTGTCCCATACGCGGTCGCCAACCGGGTTACGACCAACCTGACGGTTACGTTCAACGGACAGACCTCCATGCCGACCGCCTTCAGGGTCGTGGACTCGGCTCCCGGCATCTTTACGGCGAACGGTTCGGGCGAGGGTCCCGGCGCCATCCTGAACGAGGACGGCTCGGTCAACTCCGAGGGTAATCCGGAGTCCGTGGGGAAGGTCGTATCGATATTCCTCACGGGTGAAGGCCAGACTACGCCGGGCGGCGTGGACGGCGCCATCACCGGATCACAACTGCCGACGCCGGCTCCGAATCTGCCGGTGACGGTCACCATCGGAGGAGTGCCGGTGGCCGCCTCGGACGTCACGTTCGTGGGAGAAGCTCCTGGCGCGGTTTCCGGGGTTCTGCAGGTGAACGCCAGAATTCCGGCCGGGGTGGGAAGTGGACCGGCTCCCGTAGTGGTTCGGGTGGGCGGCGTGGCCAGCCAGGCCAACGTCACCGTCAGCGTGCGGTAGGACTCGCGGCCGCCGCCGCTTATAATCGACTACAATGCTCCTCGAGCTGGTAGTTGAAAATTACGCGGTGGTGGACCGCTTACGGATCCGTTTCCACGCCGGTCTGAATCTTCTGACCGGCGAGACCGGCAGCGGGAAATCGATCGTCGTCGATGCGCTCGGACTTCTGTTCGGCGGCCGGGCGTCCGCCGATATGATCCGGTCCGGGCAGGATCGCGCGCGGGTTTCCGGCATCTTCACCGCCCCGGATCTGAGCGGCGTCGATCTGGCCGTCGAGGAGGGAGAACTGCTCATCGAGCGGGAGATCCTGGCCGGAGGAAAGTCACGCGCGTTTATCGGCAGCCGTCCGGCCGCCGCCGCGCTTCTTAAAGAACTCGCGCCGCTGCTTGGCGATATTCACGGGCAGCACGAACAGCAGCTCCTGTTTTCGCCCGAGGCGCAGCTCCGCATGCTGGACCAGTTCGCCGGCTCGCGCGATTCGGTTCACGAGCTGTTTGCGAATTGGACAGCGGTAAAAAAGCAGTTGGAAGAACTGGAGCGCGGCGGCCAGGAGAAGCTGCGCCTTCTGGATCTCTGGAATTTCCAGAAGAGGGAGATCGAATCGACGGCGCCGAAGCCGGGTGAAGACGAAGCGCTCGAGCAGGAGCGACGTGTTCTGATGAGCCTGGAGCGCCTGCAGGAGAGCGCGGGCGCGGCCTTCGCGGCGCTCTACGATTCTCCGGACTCGGCGCTGACCATGGTGCGCGCTGCCACGAAGAGGCTGGACGATCTGGCGCGCATCGATACGTCGGTGGCGGCGATACGCGAGACTCTGGAGCCGGCGGCGATCGCCATTCAGGAAGCCTCCTATTCGCTGCGAGACTATCTGGATAAGCTCGAGCCCAATCCGATGCGGCTGGAGCAGATCGAGGAGCGACTGGCGGCGCTCGACAAGCTCAAACGGAAGTACGGAGCGAGCCTCGAGGAAGTGATCGCTTTCCTCGAAGAAGTGCGCCTGCAGATCGGCGCGGTGGAGAACACGGGCGAGCGGATGGAGGCGCTGCGAAAACGGCAGTCCGAACTGGCAGTGGCGTTTGAAACGGCGGCGGCGCGGCTGACCGCGGCCCGCAGGAAGGCGGCGCAAGAACTGGAGCGGCAGGTAGTGGGCGAGCTGGCCTCGCTGGCGATGGAGCGGTCGGTCTTCCGGATTGAGTTGACTCCGGCGCCCTGGAGCCAAACCGGCGCCGACGCGGCGCGGTTTCTGGTCTCGGCGAACGCGGGAGAGACACCGAAACCGCTGGAGAAGGTGGCCTCGGGGGGCGAGCTGTCGCGCATTGCGCTGGCCCTGAAGACGTGCCTGGCGGCGTCCGGCGCGGGTCGCACGCTGGTGTTCGACGAAGTGGACGCCGGCGTGGGCGGGCGCGCGGCGGAAGGGATCGGGCGTCGTCTGAAGCAGCTGGCTGCGGCCGATCAGGTGCTGTGCGTCACGCACCTGGCTCAGATTGCCGGGTTTGCCGACCACCATTACCTGGTGGAGAAGCGGGAAGCGGGCGGGCGGACGGTGGCGACCGTCGAGGAACTGGACCGGGCGGGTCGCGTGCGGGAGATCGGACGCATGCTGTCGGGCGAGAAGCTCACTTCCGAGGCGCTGCAGCAGGCCGAGCGGCTGATCGAGACCGGGTTGGCGGCGGTGAAACGATGATCGAAATTCCCGGACGGATCCGTCAGACGCCCCAACAGTAGTCTTCGACGGCTTTCTCGATCGAATCGTCCTGCTCGGTGAGGCGCATCAACTCCAGCCGGATGGCGTCGACCAGCGCGTTCCAGCTGGCTTCAATCACATTATCGGAGACGCCCACCGTCGACCAGCTTTTGCGGTGATCGGACCACTCTACCAGGACGCGCACCTTGGCCGCCGTGCCCTTCTTCGAATCGAGCACCCGGACTTTATAATCGGTGAGCCGGACATCGGATATCCGTGGGTACAGGGCGGAAAGGCACTTGCGCAGGCAGACGTCGAGCGCGTTGACCGGACCGTGGCCGGTGGCGGTGGCGGAGTGGATGCCGTCCTTTGCCTTGAGATTTACGGTGGCGGTTGAACGGGAGCCGGCCGCGACCACGCGGGTCGAAACTTCGTACCCTTCGACATCGAAGAAATGGACGCCGGGGTTGAGCGCTTCCCTCACCAGGAGCTCGAATGTGCCTTCGGCCGCTTCGAGCTCGTATCCCTCGTACTCCATCTGCTTGATCCGCTCGAGGAGCTCGCGGCGGGCCTCCTCGGTCAAACGGCCGGAGAGGCCGTGCTGATCGAGCTTGTACAGGACGTTGCTGCGGCCGGAAAGATCGCTCACCAGCACACGCTGATGGTTGCCGACCGCAGCGGGCGAGACGTGCTCGTAGGTGGCCGAGTCCTTCATGACGGCGCTGACGTGGACGCCGCCCTTGTGGGCGAAGGCGCTCTGGCCCACGTAGGGCTGATCGCGGCGCAGGGGGAGATTGGCCAACTCGGCGATGAAGCGCGCCACGGCTGTGAGTCCGGCCAGCTTCTCGGGGCCGATAGTGGTGTGGCCCAGCTTCAATTCCAGGTTGGCGATGATGGAGGCGAGATTGGCGTTTCCGCAGCGCTCTCCATAGCCGTTGATGCAGCCCTGGACATGCGTGAAGCCCTGCTCGATGGCCGCCATCGCGTTGGCGACAGCTACGTCCGAATCGTTGTGCGGGTGGATGCCGAGCACGCCGTCGAAGCGCTTGCGCACTTCGGCGGCGACTTCCTCCAGCCGGCCGGTGACCGTGCCGCCATTGGTGTCGCAGAGGCAGAGCACGTCGGCGCCGGCGTTCTTCGCGGCCTCGAGCGTGCGCAGGGCGAAGTCCGGATTGTCGTGATAACCGTCGAAGAAGTGCTCGGCGTCGTAGACGACCTCCCGGCCGCGGGCCTTGATATAGCCCACCGTGTCCGAGATCAGCTTCAGGTTCTCCTCCTCGGTTACTCCCAGAGCGCGGCGGGTGTGCAGCTCCCAGCTCTTGCCGAAGATCGAGACGACAGGTGTTTCGGCGGCGAGGAGCTTGCGCACGTTGCGGTCTTCCTCAACCGGGTTTTTGGCGAAGCGCGTGGAGCCGAAGGCCGTCAGCTTGGCGTGCTTCAGCTTCAGCTCCTTGGCGCGCTCGAAAAAGTCTTCATCCTTTGGATTCGACCCCGGCCAGCCGCCTTCAATGTAGTCAATCCCCAGATCGTCCAGTTTCTGGGCGATCACGAGTTTGTCATCCACGGAAAACGAAACGGCTTCGCCCTGCGTGCCGTCCCTGAGGGTCGTATCAAAGGTGAAGATTTTCATAATTACTTGACGGCAGCCGCTTCCTGCGGCACGCCTACCTCTTTCTTCTTTTTGAGAAACGTCATCATCTGGCGCAGCTCGCGACCGACCTTCTCGATGGGCTGATCCTGGGCCGCCCGCCGCATCTCCAGGAACTTGTGGCGGCCTTCCTTGTTCTCGGCGATCCACTGCCGGGCGAACTCTCCGGACTGGATCTCCTTGAGGATCTTCTTCATCTCGGCGCGGGTCTGCTCGTTGACGATGCGGGGGCCACGGGTGTAGTCGCCGTATTCAGCCGTGTCGGAGATCGAGTAGCGCATGTAGCCGAGCCCGCCTTCATAGATAAGATCGACGATCAGCTTCAATTCGTGCAGGCACTCGAAGTAGGCGATCTCGGGGGCATAACCGGCCTCGACCAGCGTTTCGAACCCGGCGCGGATCAGCTCGCTCGCGCCACCGCACAGCACGGACTGCTCGCCGAAAAGGTCGCTTTCAGTCTCTTCGCGGAAGTTGGTTTCGATAGTGCCGGCTTTGAGGCAGCCCAGCGCCAGCGAATAGGCAAGCGCTTGCTCGAGGGCGCGGCCGCTGGGGTTCTGGTGGACGGCGACCAGGGCCGGCACGCCGACGCCCTCCGTGTACAGCTCGCGCACGCGGTGGCCGGGGGCTTTCGGCGCGATCATGGAGACGTCTACGTCTGGGGGCGCGGTGATCTGGCCGAAGTGGATGTTGAATCCGTGCGCGAACATGAGGGTTTTGCCCTCAGTCATGTGCGGCGCGACTTCGTTGTTATACAGGTCGCCCTGGATGTGATCCGCCACGAGAATCATAATCACGTTGGCGGCCTTGGCAGCATCGGCGGTCGTCATGACCTTGAGGCCTGCCGCCTCGGCCTTCGACCACGACTTGCTGCCAGGGTACAGTCCGACCACTACGTCAACGCCCGAGTCGCGCAGGTTCAAGGCATGGGCGTGGCCTTGGCTGCCGTAGCCGATAATCGCGACCGTGCGGCCGCTCAACTGCTCCAGGTTTCCGTCTTTTTCGTAAAAGCGTTTCGCCATTTCTGCTCCATGGGCGGCTGCGATGCCTACCCGACTTCAACTGCTCGTGTGGGGATGGGTGGTTGTAACTTGAGGCGTTTCGCCTCCAGCGC
>DATJFH010000379.1:0-8261 GCA_035495815.1 Bryobacteraceae bacterium | reverse complement strand
GCTCGCGGGAGTCGATGTGGCGGCGTTGCGTCGACGGCTGGCCGCGCAGAACCAGATTCTGTGTCTGCACCGCTGATGATCCTTCGGCAGAGAGATCAGGGCAACGGCGCGAATCCCATCCAGAAAAGACTGCTGCCTCCGCTGGTTTCGATATCGTATTTGCGGACGAAATCCAACTGGCCGTCGTCCCGGATTCGAAATACGGCCAGGCTCGCGGGGACGGTCGATATCTTTTTGCCGTCGCGGACGAGCGCCGGGTTCTGGTTGCCCGCAATCAGGATGCGTGCGCCCGGGTCGAGCGTGAACGTACGCGGCTCGAATCCGCGCGTATCCGCGTTCTGAATCAGGCGAGGCTCGCCCGTTTTCACGTCGACAGCATACACCGCGATCGCGTTCACACCGCCGGCGAAGACCCGCTTGCCTTCGAATTCCACCGTTCCGCCGGCCCGGTTGGCCTGATACACAAACTTGCCGCCCGGGTGGACGTGAACGGTTCCGGCAGCCTGCCCTGCGCGCCCGCGATCGGTCCCGGTGAGGCTGTCCCGGGTGAATAGAGGCGCGCCGCTCATAGTCCCGTCCGCCATGCGGCGGTAAACCTGCAACTGGTTCTGGCGCTCCAGCGAGACGAAAACCCAGTGCCCCGCTGGATCGAAATCGAGATGGCGCGGCTGAAAGCCGAAACCGCGGTTGGGCGCGATCGAGGCGCGATTCGTCAGGATCCCATCTTTGTAGCCGAAGATTTTCAGCGCGCCGGGGTCCTCCGGTTTTCCGGCGGCCGGTCCGTTGCCGCGAGTCACGAGGATTACTGACTTGTTCGACGGATCCACGCGAACCTGATGCCCGTAGATTCCGACGTCGATAGGCGCGGGCTGTTTCACCTCCCCGCCAATCGTCCCGTCCGGCGCGAGGGTGTGCACGCTCAGGCCGCTGGGATCGCTGTAGGCGGCCAGGAGGTGCGTTCCAGGGATATCGACCGTGATGTGAACCGGGCGCTCCGCTAATGTTACCGGCTTACCGTGCTGGCTCAGCGCGCCTGATTTCCGGTCCAGGCGAAAGGCAGTGACGCCGTGATGGCCCGCCCCCGCGCCGTTGCTCCAGGCAACGTACAGGAACTCACGCGAAGGATGCGGCCATGCGTATTGAATATTGTCCGGAACCGTGAGCGATTCCCGCCGGACCAGAGTCGCGCCCCCAACGTCCACTTCGTAATGAATCAACTCGTGCCCGACCCCCGCGTACAGCGCGACCCGGGCTGATTTCGCCGCCGGGTTCTGAGCCTGCGTGAGCGCGGCGAGAGCGCTCAGGACGATCGGAATACGGAGCAAGATCATGCCAGCAGTTTCCGGATCAGCCGGCCTCCCACGTCGGTGAGGCGGAAATCCCTGCCTTGCGTGCGAAACGTCAGCCGCTTATGGTCCAGGCCGAACAGGTGCAGGATGGTGGCGTGCACGTCGTGGATGTCCACGCGGTCGGCAACCGGCGAGAAACCGATGTCGTCAGTCTCGCCGATGGAATGGCCGGCCCGGACGCCTCCACCGGCGAACCACATCGGGAAAGCTTCGATGTGATGGTTGCGGCCGACACTCGCCTCCTTCACTTCACCCATCGGCGCGCGTCCGAACTCTCCTCCCCAGACCACCAGGGTCTGATCGAGCAGCCCGCGCTGCTTCAAATCGCGAATCAGCGCCGCGGAAGCGCGATCCGTCTCCAGGCAGAGACGATCGAAGTCACGGGTGAGCGTCTCGCCGGGTCCGCCGTGCGAGTCCCAGTTGGAGTGATAGACCTGCACGTAGCGCACGCCGCGCTCCACCAGCCGCCGGGCCAGCAGGCAATTATTGGCGAACGATTTGGCGCCCGGCTGAGCGCCGTAGAGTTCCAGCGTGGCGGCGCTTTCCTTGCTGAAATCGGCCAGCTCCGGCCCGCTCGTCTGCATGCGATAGGCTACTTCGTAGGAGGCGATTCGCGCCGAGATCTCAGGATCCCCCGTTGCGGCCAGCCTCCTCCGGTTCAGTTCACCGATCATTTCGACCGTGTCGTGCTGCAAGCCGGAAGAGACGCCCGGAGGGCTGGCCAGATCGGGGATCGGAACAGGGCCCGATTGGAAGGGCACTCCCTGATACGCTCCCGGCAGGAATCCGTTGAGCCAGATGTTGGGAGCCCCGAAGGGCGTACGCAGCCCGGATAGCAGAACCACGAATCCGGGCAGGCTCTGCGACTCGCTTCCGATGCCATAGGTGATCCAGGAGCCCGCGCTGGGCCGTCCGAATAACGTCGAGCCGGTGTTGGCCAGAATGGATGCCGGCGCGTGGTTCGGGTTCTCGGCGGCGACCGTGTTGATGAACGCCAGATCGTCGACTACCTGCGCCAGGTGCGGGAGACACTCCGACACTACCTTGCCGCATTGTCCGTACTGGCGGAACGTCCGCTTGGGCGCGTACAGCGTCGGATTTCGGCGCGTCTGGTCCATGAAGGCGAATCGCTTGCCTTCCAGCAGGGAAGCCGGGATCGGCTGTCCGTCCAGCTTGCGCAGCGCCGGCTTGTCGTCAAACAGTTCGAACTGGCTCGGCCCGCCGGCCATGTAAAGATAAATGATGCTCGTGATCCTGGCCGGGAAATGGGGCTGCCTGGGAGCCATCGGATTGGACGGCTCCCCGGCCTGCGCCAGGTCGCGGCTCAGCAGGCTGCCCAGCGCGATTTGCCCGACCCCGACGGCGCAGCGCTCGAAGAAGTGCCGCCGCGTCTCGGCCAGCATCGCATTGCGGATCGGGCTGGAGTGGTCCATGATCGATCTTCTACTCCCTCGTAAAGAACTCGTCCAGGTTCAAAAGAACGCGGCCGACCGCTACCCAGGACGCCGTGACCGCGGGATCCTTCCCTCCATTATTCCCCGAAATCAGGCGGGCCTCGTCGGGATGGGTCCGGAAGCGATCGAGTTCACGCGCCAGAAATCGCTCGAAAGATTCCCGCTCGCCCGCTTCCGGCAGCCTTCCGAGACAGAGCTTGAATGCGAAGTCCAGCCGCCCGCGTGTGTCCAGGGAAGGCGGGTCCACAATTCGCCTGGCGACTCCCTGCGCGAACTCGTGGAAGGCCTCGTCATTCAGCAGAGCCAGGGCCTGCAGCGGCGTGGTTGAACGGCCGCGGCGTGTGCAGCTTTGCCCGGCGTCGGGCTGGTCGAAGGCAATCGACACGGGATGCGGAGAGCCGCGGCGCAGGGAAGTGTAGAGGCCCCGGCGATAGCGGCTCTCCCCCTTGTCCGCCACCCAGGGGCCGCTCTCCGGCACAGGCCCTCCAAGCTCCGGCTGAGGCGGGAACACGCTCGGGCCGCCGATCTTTGCCTGAAGCAGGCCGCTCACGCTGAGGCCGGCGTCCCGAATGATCTCGCTCTCGAGCCGCAATCGGGTCTGCCGCGCCAGCAGATGATTCTCCGGATCCGCGCTCCGCAGATCGTCGCGCAGTACCGACGATTGCCGGTAGGTGGCCGAAGTCACGATCAGCCGGTGCAGCGCTTTCATCCGCCAGCCTTTTTCCATAAATTCGGAAGCGAGCCAGTCAAGCAGTTCCGGATGCGTAGGAGGCGCGCCCCGCAACCCGAAATCGTCTTCGGTCGGCACGAGCCCTCGTCCGAAATAATGTTGCCATACTCGATTCGCGGTGACGCGAGCCGTCAAAGGATTGCGTGGATCCACCAGCCAGCGGGCGAAATCGAGACGCGTCGCAGCAGGCCCCTGCTTCTCGATCGGCGGCAGAAAGGCCGGCGTCCCGGGCTGGACTTCGACCCCCTTGCTGGTGAAATCGCCACCGATCAGGATGTGGGTCGAACGGGGCTGGGGCAATTCCCGCATCACCAGGGTGTGCGGAATCTTCGGAGACTTCTGCTCCAGCGCCTTGATGCCCTCGGTCCTTTGTTGATACCCCGCATCCAGCCGGCGGCCGAGTTCCCGGAGGATCTTTCGCTGCGCCTCGGTGCGCTTGTCCGGCGGTGTTCGCAGCGCCCCCAGGGTTTCGCGGGACAGGGCGGCGCGTTCCTCCGCCGGGATGGTCCGCTCCCAGTTATCGAACCGGTCGTCGATACGCTTTTCATACCCTGCCAGTTCGGCCTGTAGCGCGGCGATCTGGAGGCGCACGGCGTCGCGCCGGGCGTACTGCTCAGGCGTCCCGAACTCGAGGGTGGGTTCGAACACGCGGGCCCGGGCCTCCTTCTCGCTGAGCTCGCCGCTTAATTCGTCGATGCTGTTGAAGAACGCATAAAGTTGATAAAACTCCCGCTGCGAGACCGGATCGTACTTGTGGTCGTGGCATCGCGCGCAGCCCAGCGTCAGCCCCAGAAGGGCGCGGCCCGTCGTGCTCACCCGGTCGACCACGGCTTCCACGCGGTACTGCTCGAAATCCACGCCGCCTTCGAGGTTCAGTTGCGTGTTGCGATGGAAGCCGGTGGCGACGATCTGGTCGCGGCCCGCTTGCGGCAGCAGGTCTCCGGCGATCTGTTCGACGATGAATTGGTTGAATGGCAGGTCGCGGTTGAGCGCTTGAATCACCCAGTCCCGGTACATCCAGATCTGGCGGAAATTGTCTCGCGTATAGCCGTTCGTGTCGGCATAGCGGGCCACATCCAGCCAGTGGCGTCCCCATCGTTCTCCGTAATGCGGGGAGGCCAGCAACCGGTCCACCAGCCGCTCGTAGGCGTCCGGACGGCGATCGTGAAGGAACTGCTCGACCTCGTCCCAGGCAGGCGGCAGGCCGATGAGGTCCAGACTGAGGCGCCGTATCAGGGTCGTACGTGCCGCTTCGGGCGAGGGAGCAATCCCGGCCTTCTCCAGCCGCGCGAGTATGAAGTTGTCGATGGGATTCCGAACCAGCCCGACATGGACTTCGGGAACCGCGGGCCGCTTTACCGGCTGGAATGACCAATGCCGGGCCGCGGGCGAAGCCGAACCGGCAGCGGGCTTGTTCGCCGCTTCCGGCCAGGGCGCGTTCCGATTCACCCATTCCGCCAATACCTTGAGGTCCTCATCCCGCAGTTTTCCGCCCCCGGGAGGCATCTTGAGGCTGCCCTTTTGCTGAACGGCCTGTATCAGCAGGCTCTCCGAGGCGCGGCCAGGCACGATGGCCGGTCCGCGATTCCCTCCCGTTACAGCCGATTCACGGCTCGTGAGAGATAAACCGCTCGACCGCGTTTGCTCATTGTGGCAACCCAGACAGTTTTTACGAAGAACGGGGGACACCTTCGATTCGAACAGGGCGCCGCCTGGTTCGACTTGCGCGGCCAGCACACCCCCGGCGGCGAATGAAAAACCCAGCGCAACCGCAACTTCGACGGCGAGTCTCATTCGAATTCTTAAGATATACATCGGCTTGCGCCTGAATGACAACCATGAAAGAAGTCCCGTCGCGGCGCCGGGCTGAAGTCAGTATTCTCTCTTAAAAATTGATCCTGAGCGCAAAACGAAGCTGCCTCTCGCCGCCTTCCACGTTGTTACTTCTGCTGAACCCGCTCGTGATGGTCATGAAACCACCGGTGGAAACGTTGGCGCCGGGATTGTTGAAGTGCGGCGTGTTGGTCACGTTATAGGCTTCAAACCGGAACTGAAAATGGGCGCGCTCCGTCAGGTTGAAGTTCCGGAACAGCGCCGCGTCCAGGTTCACCAGTCCCGGACCGCGCAGGACATTGCGGCCCGATGTGCCGAACCGCGCCTGGCTGACCGGAGCAAATGCGGTCGGGTCGAAGTACGGTGAATTGACGCCGATGCCGCCCAGCTTGGCCACTTCCGGCTTCACCTGGTCGGCCGTCTGAGAATTGCCGGGAGCGTTGAGAGGTCCGCCGGCTGCGCTTACGGTGAAAGGAGTGCCGCTGTAGGCGCTGAAGATACCATTCACCTGCCATCCCCCCAGCAGCGCTTTCCCGGCCTTGCCGCTCGCCCAACGCTTCCCTGCCCCGAACGGCAGTTCCGACACCCAGGCGATCCGAAGATTCTGCGTCCGGTCGTAGCCGGCCAGGGCCCGGTTGCGCGCCACATAGGACGGGTAGTTGAACAGGTAGGTTCCCGTAGTCGAATCCGTCATGTTTATGGCTTTCGACCAGGTATAGGATACCTTCACCAGCGTTCCACCCTTGAATTGACGATTCAGCTCGGCCTGCAGCGCGTTGTAGTTCGCCGTTCCAATCGGGCTGAATATGGTGGTGTCGACCGTCCGGCCGATCGTGACAGCCAGCGGCCGGCCGGCGTTGCCCGCGCCCGCCGGAGCCGCATTCGCGTTGAAGTTGACGCTCTGGCGTATGGTGCGCGTCCCCGAATAGGCGGCCGTCCCCACGAACCCTCCCGGCAGCTGCCGTTGATAAGCGAGGTTGAATGACTGGATATAGCCGCGCGAATACAACCCCGGCGCCAACGTCGAAGTGGTTGCGGTAAGAGGCATGGGGATACTTCCGGAACTCAGGTCCGGATAGACGATCGGCGGAATCCCGTTTTCGAGAGTACCGAACGGAACGAAAGCGCTGCTTCCGGCGAAGCTTTGATTGACCATGACGGGGTACGCATAAAGCCCGGTATTCGACAGCGGCCCTTGAGGGTCGTAGCTGATTCCGTAGCCCGCCCGCAGAACCCCCGTCTGCCCCAGCCGGTAGGCCAGGCCGACGCGCGGCGCGAACAACTTCTTGCTGGCCGAAACACCGGCGTCGTGCGGCGTCGAGCCGAGCCCGCCGATCAGGACCCGGTTGCTGGCCAGGTCATAACGCACCATTCCGTAATGCGCGAAGCTCATCACGGGGTAGTATTCCCATCTTGTGCCAAGAGTCAGCGTGAGGTTCCTGGTGGCATGCCAGCGATCGCGGAAGTAGTAGCCCTCCAGCCATTGCCGCGGCCTTGAATCGTCCGGCTGTATGCTCTTGGCCACACTCTGCGGCAGGCCCAAAAGGAACGCCGCCCAATTATTGAACTGGTTCGGCGAAGAGCCGCCTCTCAGCGCCGTTACCGACCCGTCGAAATTGAACTGGCCCCGCGGCCCCCCGCCCTGCTCCGGATGCCATTCGGCCACCCTCAGGCGCACCACGTCGGCGCCGAACCGGATCTCGTGGCTTCCCTTCGTCAGGCTGAAATTCAATGAATAAGCGAAATACGTGTTGCGGAGGTACTTTGGCATGTACGTCTCGGAGTTGCCAAAGGTCTCGTAGCCGCCGACGACGAACATCGGTATTCCGCTCGAGCGGATATCAGGCCCGTTCGTGCCCGGAATCTTGAGCGTGTCCAGTCCGAAGTTGACGCCCGAATCGGGACCTACCAGGGCGAGCGGATCGCGGCTGACGGACATCGTCCCGTCCATCACGAAATGCGGCGAGAACGTATGCACCCCGCCGATCGCCGCCACCTGCACTCTCACGTCTCCCGTCCCCGCGCTGCCCCCATTCGCCAGTCCCGCCCCTCCGGCCGGTCCCAGGCTGAACTCGTCATGCACCAGCGCTTTCATCATGCTGTATTTTGCCCACAGGGAGGTCTTGTCCGACTGGTTCCAGTTCACCTTGAAATCGAAGTTGTCGCGATTGAAGCTGACCGGCGCCGAGGCGAAATAATTGGAGGAAGTTCCTCCCAGGTTGGGCAAGGGAATCAGGGACGCCATTTTCACCGCAGGCGCGCTCAGCCGGTTCGCCGGGATGACGTTGTTCGGGAACAGAGTACGCCCGCTGCCGTCCGCGGCGCCGGTCGATGGATCGTACAACTGCGTCGACAGACCCGCGAAGTTCCCGGCGCGCTGGTTCGCGGTCGCAACGGTCGTGATCTTGGTGAAGTTCGATCGCTCCTTCATCCCCTCCCAGCTTCCGAAGAAGAACAGCTTGTTTTTGCGAATCGGACCGCCAATCGTTCCGCCGTACGTGTTCAGGATGTTCTTGGCCGTTTTGGCGCCGTCGAAGAAGTACCGCGCTTTCAGACCGCTGTCCGTGTGGTGCTCGAAGATGACTCCGTGAAATTGGTTGGTCCCGCTCTTCGAGATCACGCTGACCGCGGCGCCGCCCGCGAAACCCTGTTCGGCGTCGAAGCTGTTCGTTGCGATGTTGACTGTCTCGATGGATTCCGCCGGGGGAACGTACAAATTCTGATGCGGAAGGGAGGCTCTCATGTTCTGCGCGCCGTCCAGCCGCGCATTGTTGGCCGAGTTGGGTGTGCCGGTGATGTTTGTGACCAGGGATCGGCCGGGCGATCCCGCCACTGCGTTCTGATACACCGCCGGCGTCGCTCCCGGCACCAGATTCAGCAGACTCTGAAAATTCC
>DATJFH010000378.1:0-19859 GCA_035495815.1 Bryobacteraceae bacterium | reverse complement strand
CGGAGTGGCGCTGGCCAACACAACCGCCCAGGTGGTCTTTATCACGGTGAATGTCCGGGACGACAACGGAACCGTAATCCAGGCGACTTCATTGAGCTTGCCGCCATTGGGCCACACTTCATTCAATCTGACGGACCGCTTTCCGGTAACCGCGCAGAGACGCGGGACCGTGGAATTTCAGACGGCAACTGGTGGAGCCGCCGGCGTGCTCGGCTTGCGCTTCAACCCTGCTGGGGCCTTTAGTACTATTCCGGCGCTGGCCAAGTAGCGGCCGGCTCGCGTCAGGGCTCGGAAAGCGGCTGCTGTTGCCCAACGGCCCTGCGTAAATGTAATATAAACATTGGCTTAGTTAATGGGCCGAAATTTGCATGAGTGTGGCGGAACGTAAAGTGACGCAGATCCGCACTGGAGAAACCGTGTATAAATTCAAGCGTTTGACTGAAGTTTTGGCAGTTGCCACCTTAGTACTTCTGAGTCATCCTGACACAGCGCGGGCACAAAGCCTGAACTTCAGCCCCAACCCGGTGGGAATGACCATCTCCGGACCAGGGTCGACTGCCGGCCCCACGTCGGTCGCGGTCAGCTCGGCCAGCGGAATCTCTTCGCTATTTGTGGCCGGCATCAATACTTCGAGCGGCGGAAACTGGCTGTGCGCCGTGGCCAGCGGAACCTCCGTCAATGTTTACGTAGGCGGCAACAACTGCAGCGTGGCCACCTCGACCACCCAGCTTGCGGCCAATCAGACTTACTCCGGGACGGTCTCGGTCACCGGCAACGGGGGCGCACTGACCGGGTCGTTTACCGTGAACCTGTCGGTCGGCAACATCGGCGGCGGAGGGGCGGGAGTATCGGCGTCTCCAAACCAGGTGACCTTTAACGCGGTTGCGGGCGGCCAGGTGAACTCGCAGGTCGTCCAGGTCTTTTTCAACGGGTCGCCGCAGACCATCACCGGCTTCAGCTTCACTCCGACGTCCGGGGTCGCGTTCCTCAACACCATTGTCAACGGTACTCAGGCGACTCTCTCCGTGAACAACACGAGCCTCGGCAATGGAACCTATACCGGAACGGAAACCTTCAATACGATCTTCGGCTCCGTGAACGTCCCGGTGACGTTGACCATCGGCGGCGGCGGCAGCAGCGGAGTGGTGGCAAGCCCGAGCGCTGTCTCCTTCGTGGCGTCGCCGGGCGGACAAGTCGCGTCCCAGAACGTAGCGGTAACGGTCAACGGCGCGGCCACTTCCATTAACGGCTTCAGCTTCACGCCCACGTCCGGCGGTGTCTCTTTCGTGAATACGGCCATCAACGGATCGATCGCGACGCTCTCGGTCAACAACACGAATCTGGGGAATGGAACTTATACCGGAATCGAGACGTTGAACACGGTCTTCGGCTCTGCCACCGTTCAGGTCACGCTGACGATCGGCAGCGGGACTTCCGGTCTGGCGGCCAATCCCAACCCGCTGAACGTAACCGCGCAAACCGGAGTGAATCCGACCACTCAGAACGTCACCATCACTGCCAACGGGTCGGCGGCAAACGTCACCTCCGTGTCCGCCTCCACGACAACCGGACAGCCCTGGCTGAACCCGTTCGTCTCCGGCACGATTGGAACCGTCAGCGTGAACATCCAGTCTTCCGGTCTGAGCGCCGGCAGCTACAGCGGCACGGTCAATGTCGGAACATTGCAGGGCAATACCAGTTTCCAGGTGAACCTGACGGTGGGAGGCACGCCCGCGGTCCAGGCGAACCCCTCGGCGCTGAGTTTCGCCTACCAGACTGGCGCCGGCGTTCCGCCTGCCCAGACGGTTTCCGTAACCACCACCGGCACTCCCGTAAACTACACCACAAGTTCGTTTATCAATTCGGGCAACGTTCAGTGGCTGATCGTCAGTCCCCAGGGACAGGGCTCCACGCCGGGCTCGATCACGGTTTCCATTCAGCCCGTCGGTCTGCAGCCGGGCAGTTATTCCGGCACGATTCAGCTCAGCACGTTCGGCGGATCCTCGAATCCGGTGATCAACATTCCGGTGAGCCTGCTGGTCAGCACCAGCCCGATTCTCAGCTTCACCCCGACTTCGATCAACTTCACCGCCCAGCAGGGGACGACTCCGCCCTCCCAGATCCTGACGGTGCAAAGCAGCAGTTCGCAGATTTCGTTCAACGTCACTGGAACCGTCCAGACACCCGCCGGCTTCAACTGGCTCCAGATTCCGAGTCAATTCGGCTCGACGCCGGGGACTATCCCGATCAACGTGACAACCGCGGGTCTCTCACCGGGGACCTATACCGGCGCCGTCACGGTCTCGTCTCAAACGGCCGGAAATCCCAGCACGTCGATTCCCGTGAATCTGACGATCACGGCCGGATCCACGCTGCAGCTGGTTCCCCCCAATCTTTCATTCGCCTATCAGATCGGCCAGGCTCAGCCGGTCAGCCAGACCGTCACCGTCAACAGCCCGAGCCAGACCTCCTACACTCTGTTCTCGCAAGTCAGCTCCGGTCCGAACTGGCTGATACTCTCCTCGACAAGCGGGTCGGCTCCGGGAAGCTTCACGGTGAGCGTCAATCCAAGCGGGCTAAGCGCGGGCGCTTATAATGGCACGATCACGGTGACTCCCACCAACGGGACGCCGCAGACGATGCAGGTCACGTTGGTGGTGAGTACCACCTCGCTTCTCGTAACCAGTCCCAGCGGCGTCAACTTCACGGCGCAACAGGGTACCGGCGTGGTGACGCCCGGCTCCCAGAACGTGGCCGTAACCAGCACGGACGGCACGCCGATCAACTTCGGAGTGAACGTCACCTATTCCAGCGGCGCGTCCGGCTGGCTCTTCGTCAACACTTCGACGGGAGTGACGCCGTCGAACCTCACGGTATCGGCGAACCCGTCGAACCTCGGCGCGGGGACTTATACCGCCACCATCACTTTGACAGCCACCTCCGGCTCGGTGGCCAACAGCCCGCAGGTGATCACGGTGACGATGACCGTGTCGGCCGGCGGCACGGTGGCCGTCACCCCGACCGCGCTCACCTTCACGCAAGCTTTCGGAGGCGCCGCGCCGGCGTCTCAGACGCTCTCGGTCTCGGGCTCGGGCAACTTCACCGCCGCGGCCAGCACGAACGTGGGCGGCGCGTGGTTGTCCGTGTCTCCGACCAGCGGCTTCGCTCCGGCCACCCTGACCGTATCGGTGAATCCGGTTGTGAACGGCCTGTTCCTGCAGGCGGGCACGTATACCGGGCAGGTCACGGTGACGGGTTCGAACTTCCAGCAGCAGACGGTCAGCGTCACCTTCACGGTCACCACCACAGGCGGTGGATCGCTGCCCGGATCCGGCTCCATGGCCCAGATCGCCTCCGGCGGCTCCTGGACCACCACCATCACACTGGTGAACAACGGCGCCAGCGCTACGCCCGTTCGGCTGAACTTTTTCGACGATAACGGGAATCCGCTGTCCCTGGCGATCTCTTTCCCGCAAACCTCGCCCGGGTCTCAGATCCTGTCATCGGTGGATCGGACTTTGAATCCGGGCGCCGTTCTGCTGGTTTCCACCACCGGCCCGGACAATCAGCAGACACAGACCGGCTGGGCGCAGCTGCAATCGAGCGGCTCAGTCACCGGATTCGCCGTGTTTACGCAGACGGTGGCGGGGACGGGCCGGCAGCAGGAAGCCGTGGTGGCCGTGGACACGCGCACCAGCGGCTCGTATGTGGTTTACTTCGACAACACCGAGTCGTTCGCCACGGGAATCGCCGCCGCCAACGTCAGCGGCGGGTTTGCCAATATCCCGGTCACCATCCGGGACGAGAACGGCACGGTGATTACGTTCGATAACCTGTCGCTGCCGGCGCGGGGCCACATTGCATTCAGCGTGGCCACCCGGTTCCCGATCACCGCGCAGCGGCGCGGAACCATCGAGTTCCAGACCCCGGCGGGAGGGCAGATCAGCGTGCTCGGTCTGCGCTTCAACCCGGCTCAGGCGTTCACCTCGATCCCGCCTTTGCCGAAGTAGTCTGGACGGCTCCGGCGAGCCTCACGCAGAGGGCTCGCCGGAGTCTTCGCCCTATTTCGACCCTTTCTCCAGCACGCCGATCATCGCCCGGCAGAAGGCGGGCAGGTCGTCCGGCTTGCGTGAGGTGACCAGGTTGCGGTCCACCACCACCTCGGCGTCCACCCATTCGGCCCCGGCGTGGATCACGTCGTCCTTGATGGCGAAAAAGGATGTCGCCCGGCGGCCCCGCAGTATTTTCGCGGAGCACAGCACCCAGGCGGCGTGACAGATGGCGGCCACCAGCTTGCCTTGCGCGTCGAAATCGTGAACCAGCTGATTGGCCCTGGCGTGCCGGCGTATGTGGTCGGGCGCGTATCCGCCGGGGACCACGACGCCGTCGTAATCGGACGCCGAAACCTGGTCGTACGATTTGTCGCACTGCGCCGGGTAGCCGAGCTTGCTGGTGTAGGTGGCGCCGGCGGCCGCCCCCACGGTCACTACCTGCGCGCCTTCCTCCCGCAGGCGGTACAGCGGATACCACACTTCCATTTCCTGATAAACATTGTCGACGAACAGAACCACCTTCTTGCCGGACAGCATGATTTCCACCCCTATTGAATTTGCTGATTGTACTTGTCCAGGTCCTTCTTCAGACTCGACAGCGGCCCCGGAGCGTCGTGAATCAGGTTTTTCATCTCGCCTGAAT
Organism: Bryobacteraceae bacterium; assembly: GCA_035495815.1. Classification (GTDB taxonomy): domain Bacteria; phylum Acidobacteriota; class Terriglobia; order Bryobacterales; family Bryobacteraceae; genus DATJFH01. The sequence continues at coordinate 15,164 of DATJFH010000378.1, read as the reverse complement.
CCTTTTTCAAATCGTACAGCTCGTCCATGCCTTCGAGGCCGGTGTAGTGGATGTACTTCCACTGATCGTTGCGCACGGCCTGCCAGCTCGGGACGCGCTTGTTCTGGGGCTCCTCGAAATACTCGGAAAGGAATGAGGTCCGCCAGTTCTTTACGCTGCCCTTGAACAGCGGAATAATCGAGCGCCCCTGCATTTCCGGCAGCGCCTTCGCGCCGCCGAGCTCGAGCATGGTGGGCGCCATGTCCACGTTCATCACGATCTGGCTGATCTTCGAGCCCGCCTTGATGCGCTTGGGATAGCGCATGAACATCGGAATGCGGATGGACTCCTCGTACGCCCAGCGCTTGTCGCCGAGGTGATGGTCGCCCCAGAAGTACCCGTTGTCGCTGGTGAAGACGATGAAGGTATTGTCGAGCTGCCTGGTCTCCTCGAGCGTCTTGAGGATCCTGCCCACGCCTTCGTCGATGGCGGTCAGGCAGCGGAGCTGGTTGCGAATCAGGTCGTCGCTCGAACCGGTGGCTTCGGGCGAAACCGCCGGCGCGCCGTCGATCTTCCTCTGCATCACCGGCTTGCCGTCCAGGTTGTCCCTGGCGTTAGCCGTCCGCACGATCTTTTCGGAGGCGAACAGGTCCTTGTGCCGCTCGGCCGGAGTGAACGGACCGTGCACCGCCTTGTGCGCCAGGTAGGCGACGAACGGCTTGCTTCGCGGCTTCTTCAGGAACTCGATCGTGTAGTCGGTCAGGATGTCGGTCACGTACCCCTTGGCCTGGATGCGCTGGCCGTCGACGTTGATGGGCGGATCGTTGTAGACGCCCTGTCCGCGAAAACTCACCCAGCGGTCGAACCCCGGACGCGGGCTGTCGTCCATGCCCATGTGCCATTTGCCCGCATAAGAGGTCTCGTAGCCCGCATCGTGCAGCAGCCGCGGCCAGGTGATCAGCTTGTGGCTGAGCGCGGCGTTGTCGCTGTTGCCGAGCACCTTGTGCGACCTCACGTACCGGCCCGTGAGATAGCTGGCCCGGCTCGGGGAGCAGAGGGGAGTGGTGACGAACGCGTTGGTCATGGTCACGCCTTCGCGCCCGATGCGGTCGATATTGGGTGTCTTGACGAACGGGTGGCCCGTGGAGGCCAGAGCGTTGAACCGCAGGTCGTCGATGAGGATGAAAAGAAAATTCGGCCGCGGATCGCCGGCGGCCAGCAGCGGAGCGGCCATGGCGCCGAGGGCCTGTCTTCGGGAGAGCTTCTGTTTGGGCATGGTTTGTTTGTCGCGGATTTTCCCGCGAGGACTATTTAATCACCACTTTGGAGGGATCGAAATCCGGCCTCGGATACTTGAGGTCCATCGCTTCGAGCGCCTGCACGATCACTTCCGAGACGGCCAGGTTGCGGAACCACTTCCGGTCCGCGGGAATCACGTACCAGGGCGCCACCTCCGTGCTGCACTTGCTGATGGCGTCCTCGAAAGCTTTCATGTACTTGTCCCAGAGCTTGCGTTCCTCGAAATCCTGGAGAGTGGCCTTCCACATTTTCTGCGGATCCCGCAGCCGCTCCTCGAAGCGCTTCTTCTGCTCGCCCTTGCTGATGTGCAGAAAAAATTTCAGAATGGTCACGCCGCCGTCGTCGAGGACCCGCTCGAATCCGTTGATGTAATCGTACCGCCGGCTCCAAACCGCTTTGGGAACCAGGTCGTGGACCCGCACCACCAGCACGTCTTCATAATGGGAGCGGTTGAAGATTCCGAAAAAGCCCTTGATGGGAACGCGCTTGTGGATGCGCCATAGAAAATCGTGGCCGAGCTCCTCCGCCGTGGGCGCTTTGAAAGACGTGACCTCGCAGCTCTGAGGGTTCACTCCGGACATGACGTGCCGGATCGTGCCGTCCTTGCCGCCGGCGTCGATGGCCTGCAGGACGATCAGCAGCGCACGCTTCCGGCTGGCGTAGAGCAGCTCCTGAAGCTCGGCCATGCGGGACTGCCGTTTCTCCAGCTCCAGCAGGGCCTGCTCTTTCGAATACCCCTGTGTGTCGGCGGCGCGGCGGTCGATCAACTTGACCCGCGAGCCCGGTTTCACGAGCAGTTTTCGGATATCCATTCCGCCTCAGGCGTACGCGAAACTCGCGTGGAAACCCGGATGGATCATGTGCCGCAAGGGCAGGGTTGCCACCGGCCCCTTGGCCACGTTCATCGCCTCGAAGATCACGATCTCCGCCTTGTTCTCATTCGCATCGAGCCGCTGGCAGATCACCGACCCATTGACGAAGATGGGCTCGCCGCCCAGGTAGACGCCGGCGCCCGTCTGGTAGATGTCGTGCACCTTGCCCCGCGACCATGATCCGTGCGCCAGCTGATCGAAGAATTTCCGTCCGGGACGGCCCGCGGCGGAGATGCCCAGGATCCAGAAATCGTCGTAATCCTTTCCGGAAAGGCTGGTGTCGATGGCCGGGAAATCCGGCGTCCGGTCGTACTCCATGGCGCGGCGCTCGACCAGCGTCCGGCTGTCGAGATCGATCACGAAGCGCACCGGACGGCAGGGCGCAACGGTGCTGAACAGATCGGGAATCGTCTGGTATTCGGGATACACCGGCGCTTCCAGCTCCAGAATGTCCACCACCAGCCGCCGCCCGTCCTCGAAGCAATTGATCAGATGCAGACAGTAGCCGTTGCCCGCCATCACCTCGAAGGCATCCGCCTTGGCCTCCCGCGGAGCAATCAAAATGCGGCTGCCGAGCTCCGGCTGCCAGCACAGCGACTCCATCACCGAAACCCCGCCCCAGAACTTGCCGAAGTCCATCAGCAGCGGGCTCAGAAAAAGGATCACGTGATTCGGGGTAATGCTGAAATCGTGATTGGAGTGCGGGTACTTCAACGGATAGCGGCGACGGCGGATCTGATTGCCCTCCGCATCGAACTCGTACACGTTCGCCATCGGCTTGTCGGCCGAGTACGAGATTCCGAAATTGAGCATGTGGCCGGTGGCCGGATCGATCTTGGCATGCGCCGAAAACGGACTCACGTGGTTGAGCTTGCCGTTGAAATCGAACTCGCCGCGGGTCTCGAGCGTCACCGGATCGAGCTCATAAGGCAGCGTCTGCTCCCCGAACGCCAGCACGGAGCCGGCGAAGGGATACACGCTCACGTTGACGGGAGGCTCGAGCATGATGTCCTGGCGCAGCTTGTCGCCCGGAAAGGCCGTCCCGAAGCCGCGGTAGATGAACCGCCCGGCGGCGTCCTCCTCCTGCAGCTTCTTCGTCCGCACGAAGCGGTTGGTAAAGTGCGCGCCCCCGTCGCCGAAACGCAGCGAGCAGACCATGCCGTCGCCGTCCAGCCAGTGCTTATAGCTCGAGCCGCCGCGGCGGAACCGGGCCGGACCGTTGACGTAGTATGTCCCCCGCAGTCCGGCGGGGATCTCTCCGCTGACGCCGGTCACCGGGTAGGAATCCTCCACCGCGTCGAACAGGAAGCAGCGTTCCAGATTCTGGCTCATGCCGTCGCCATCTCCTTCTTCTGCGTGGCGTGGAATGCGCGGATCTCCTCCGGATCGAAACGCAGGTCGCGCAGCTTGATGCCCGCAATGTACGTCGTGTCCATGCCGATCATGGGATCTCCAGCCACGGTCGCATGCACCTGCGCCACGATCCAGCGGGCAAATCCCTTGAGGCTGTTGAACTGGCGCTCCAGGGCTTCCATGCACTCGGCCGGCGTCAGACCCACTTGGTAAAACAGCAGCTCGGACTGGCGCAGGGGCATCATTTCATAGAAGTCATTGAGCGTCGGCTCCTTCACCTTCGGGGCGTTCGCCTTCTTCCACTGGAAGAAATCGCTCAGATACTTCTGCAGCCCGCGGTTGATGGGCCCGAGCAGTCCGAATTTCCGCAGGAAGAAGGGGATGAACTCCTGGTCGGTGAACAGGTCGTTGATGAACGGAAGAACGTAAAATCCAAAGTAAACCGCCAGTTCCCATCCGTACTTGTACATGAACGCTTCGCGGTCGCCGAGGCAGTCGTAACTGATCGCGTAAGACGGAACGTAGGCCTCGTACATCACGCGCATCACCGTCTCGTGGACTTTGCATTTCCGCGCCAGCTCCGCGGAGTCGCCGGTCAGGATCGCGTCCACGATGAGCGTGTTGTAGATCGAGATCAGGTCGCTGCCCGGGCTGTAGAGCGGATCTGAAAACCTGCCGGCCTCCCCGGTCATGGCCCACTTCTGCGGACTGATGGTTTGCGCCGCATCGTAGGAGTAGTCGAAGTAGCGCCCTTCGTCGACGATCTTGCGGTTGGGGATGTCCCGCGCCAGCAGCGGCCACTCCCGGCAGGCGTAGTCGAGCATCTTGCGAGCGGTCGAGACATCCTCGGACTTGATGATCGTCTTGTCGTAGACCAGTCCCAGGCTCGTCTTTCCGTGCAGCGGGATGATCCAGAACCAGCGGCCTTCGCCCGCCAGATGGTTGGTCGCGAGGAAGAACGGGAAATTCCCCTGCTTGACCCGGTCGCGGTTGACGCGGATCTCCTTCGGGCTTCTGCCGGTCAGCTTCTCGATATTCACCAGGCCGTCCACCCAGCACCAGGTGGATCCGTGACGGATGGCGTTCTCGCGCGACAGACCCAGCTTGCGCTTCAGGAACTGCCCGCGGCCGGAGGCGTCCACCAGCCATTCGCACTGCGCTTCGGAACCCGAAAACATGACCTTGTGCGGACCCTGCCCTGCAAGCTCGGCTTCCACCTTATCCGCGCCGCCTGCGAACCGGAATCGCGGGTTCTCCTTGCAGACCTCGAGGAGGTGCGCTTCGAGCAGATTGCGGTCAAGCTGGAAGGTCGCCAGATTCGAGCCCAGACGGATGAAGCACTTGCTGTAGTCTTCGAGGCCCTTGTTCTCGCGGCCTTCGGTCTTCCACTGGAACCGCAGGTTGTATTTCAGATAATGCTGCGTGAACAGGTGCTCTTCGAGGTCCAGCACCTTCGACATGTAATAGCCTGCCAGCTGCACCAGAGACTCGCCGACCTTCTGCGTGGGTCCGGGAGGATCCAGGCGCTTATCGAGCAGCAAAACGGTTTTATCGGTATGCAGCAGCAGATGGCGCGCCAGCGTCAGGCCTGCAAGTCCCGCGCCGACGATGACGACGTCGTAGTTGGTACCTGATTTCGGGTTCACTCGGGCATTTTAACATGGCAGGACCGACCCCTATTTTGCCCGAAACGCCTCGCTCAGAACCACCAGTTCGACCAGATCGCGAAACCCGTACCCGCGCGCGCCGAGATCCTTCGCAATCCGGTCCACCACCGGGCGATCCGGCTTTTCGACCCGCCGCCCGCAGGCGTACGTGAGCAGACGCTCCGTCAGCATCCTGGCGAAATCCGCCTTCCGCTCCACCAGCAACTTCTTCAGCCCGGCCACGTTCTCGAACGACCCGCCGCCGGCGAGTTGACCCGAGGCGTCGATCGCCGTCCCGTTCTTGTACCTCACGCGCCACGCGCCCACCGGATCGAAGTTCTCCAGGGCAAACCCCGGCGGATCGATCCTGGCGTGGCACGACATGCAGGCCGCGCTCTCCCGGTGCCGGGTGAGTATCTCGCGAATGGACTTGGCGCCCCGTACGTCGGGATCGATAGGCGGCACGTTATCCGGCGGCGGTGAGGGCGGCGTTCCGAAAATGTTCTCCAGCACCCACACGCCCCGCGTCACCGGCGAGGTTTCGATGCCGTTCGCCGAAACGGTCAGCACGCTTCCCTGCCCCAGCAGTCCGCCGCGATTGGGATCGGTGATCGGCGTCTGCCGGAAGCGGTACCCGTCCGCGCTGTCGATGCCCGCGTCCATGCCGTAATGCTTCGCCAGCGGCTTGTTGACGAAGGTGAACGACGAATCGAGAAAGTTGACGATGCTCTTGTTTTGGTCGAGCAGGTAGCGCGTGAACATCTGCGTCTCGGTCCGCATGGCGGTCTGTAGGTCATGCGAATAATAGCGCCCGAACTCATCCCGGTCCGGCGGCATATCGCCCAGGCTGCGAAGGTTCAGCCAGCTGTCGAGAAACCCTTCCACGAACGCCTGCGATTTGGGATCCGCCAGCATGCGGCGGGTCTGGGCGAGGAGCGCCTCCGATTTGCGCAGTTCACCCGTCGAAGCCGACCGCGCCAGCTCGGGGTCGGGCATCGTGGACCAGAGAAAATACGAGAGCCGCGAGGCCAGCGCGTAGGCCGACAACGGACCGGCGCTCTTGTCCGCGGCTCCGTTCGATTCGTTCAGGTACAGAAAAGCCGGGGAGCAGAGAGCGGCCTTGAAGGCGTCCTTCATCGCGTCGAAAGGCGCCTTGCCGTCCTTGACGCGCCTTTCGGCCACGGCCATCAGAGCGTCCACTTCCGCCGGACGGGCCGGCCGACGGTAGGCGCGGGCGGCGAAGCGCTCCAGAATCTCCCGCGCGCGTCCGGGCTCGAAGGCCTTGTCTCCGAGCAGAAGACGTTGGTTCGCCGGCGGCCACTCGTCCACCAGCGGACCGGTGATGCGCACTTCATGAATACGGATATGCGGCATCTTCCCGTACCGGAGCACATGCGGCCGGGCCGGGTAAATGCCGGGAGTGAAGTTCCGCTGATCCTCGGGAAGCAGGTTGCGGTAGCGGTTGAGAATGGTTGTGAAGGCGCGCCGGCTGTCGTTGATCCCGTTGGGAAAGGTAAAGCGCGGCGAGTAGCCCGCGTCGAGCCAGACCCGGAAAGTGTGCCACTCCGGACCGTTGTCGCCGAGCGTCACCTCGCCCAGCTTCGGCTCGATGGGCTGCGCGTGATGCAGCGCGCCGACCTTGGCGTTACCCGGCACGATGCCCAGCCGGAAGGGCGCGTCCGGATCCATGGCGAACAGTTCCGGATCGTACGGGTGCCGTCGATTCACCGTCTCCGCCTGAACCGTCACATCGTAATATCCATCCACCGGCACGCCCTGGGCGAAGGCATACAGCGGTCCGTAAGCGCCTTCCTCATTGACCGTCTTCGCGGTGGAATAGAGCGCCATGAACTTCTGCTGGAAAACGGCTTTGTGCGCGTAGTCGAGCTCGGGCTGCTGCCGGAAATTGTTGTTGAAGACCCAGGTCTGCGGTTTCGGCCGTTCCCGCGGCCGGAAAGCCTTCTCCACGGCCTGGTCCGCCGCGTCCATGTACTGCTCGAGCAGGTAGCCGGAGGTGACCAGCGCGTCGCCGATCTTGTCGATGTGCCCCACCATCTGATCGCGCGGAAATCGCGTTGTCGGATCGAACATCAGCATGTTGATCCCCAGCAGATCGCCGATGGTGTTGAGATATTCGCGCCGGTTCAGCCGGCGCAGGACCGTGTGGCCGCCCGTACTGACCCGCGCCGCGTCCGCCTCGGCCACCATGCGGGTCAGGGAGTCGATAAAGCGCTGCCGCGCTCCCGCCGGAGGCTGCCGGGCGGCGCGCGGGGGCATGGTGCCCAGGTTCATCTTGTCGATGATGTCCCGCAGAAGGATCACCGTGTCGGCGTCCGCCGGCGGCAGTTTCAACTGATCGAAGCGCCGGTTGGCCATCTGGGCGCTGAAGCCGTGGCAGGCCGTGCAGTAGGTGGAGAGGAACGCCGGGGCCGGGGATTCCCCCGCCGCCAGTGATCCGGCCAGCGCGAGGGCGAATGCCAGCCGCATGCTACGCCAGTTCCAGCCCGCGGAGCGTCCCCGAACTGAGCGAGAATTTCGGGATTTCCAGGCCGAACCGCTGCAGCATGCTGAGGAACATGTTGCTCAGGGGCGCCCGGCCCAGTCCGGACTGCGGGAAAGCGCGATATTCTCCGTGCTTGAATCCGCCGCCGGCCAGGATGATCGGCAGGTTCACATTCGTGTGGGCGTTCCCGTTGCCCATGCCGCTTCCGAACAGCACCATGGTGCGCGAAAGCAGCGAGGCGCCGCCGTCGTCGATCGATTTCAGCTTCCCCAGAAAGCGGGCGAACTGCTCCACCTGGTATTTCTCCAGCTTCACCAGCAGATCGATGGTTGCCTGCACCTGCCCGTGATGCGACAGCGCATGGTATTCCCTCCGGACGCCCAGCACCGAAGCCTCGAACCCGCCCGCGATCTCGAAAGTGGCGATGCGAGTGGAATCGGTCTGCAGCGCCAGCGCGATCAGGTCGTAGAGAACCGGAAGGTCATTGACCAGGCCCGCGTCGACCGGCTCCTTCATGTCCGGCTTGGGCTTCGGGATGTCGGCCCAGCGGCGACGCAGCTCCAGTCCTTTCTCGACGTCCCGGACCGAGACAAAGTATTCGTCGAGCTTCTGCCGGTCGCCTTTGTCGAGCTTGCCCTGAAGGGCATTGGCGTCCGTGCGCACGGCGTCGAGGATCGAGCCCTGCAGCCGGAAGCGGTCTTTCATCTGATCCCGATCCGCGCCGCTGTCGTCGATGAACAGCTTGCGGAACAGCTCCCGCGGCCCCTGGATCGGCGGAACGCGGGTTCCGCTGCGCGTCCAGCTCATCATGCAGCCGCCGTGGAGTCCGTCCTCAGAGCCCACCGCGATGGACGGGAAGCGTGTCGCGCCGCCGATGGTCTCGGCCGCCCGCTGGTCGATGCTGATGTTGCCTTCCGGCATGCCCTTGGCGTCGATGGACCGTACGCCGCTCAGGTAGGAGTGCACCGCGAAGTGTCCGCCCTTCACTCCGTGATCGAGGCCGGAGAAGATCGTGAAGTCCCCGCGGTGCGGCGCCAGCGGCTTCAGCAGCAGCGGCAGCTCGTAATCCTTTCCCGTCTGCTGAGGGAAGAACGACGGCGGGTAAAAGCCGAACGCATTGCCGATGCACATCATGCGGACCGGCCGCACCGCCGGGGCCGAAGCCGCCAGAGCGCGGATACCCAAGCCGGAGCCGAGGATGCGCGGCGACAGCGAATCGAGGATCGGCAGGGCGAGATTCACGCCCGCGGCTCTGAGGAAAAAACGGCGGCCAATGTTGGACACGATGTGTGTGCTCCTTGATAGAGTGTATCTCAACTCGACTCCGGAATTGAGGCCGGCGTCGAGGCGATCGGAGCCGATTCCCATCCACCTCCAAGTTCATCCAACACAGTCTTTAGCCGTCCGGCTACTAGGGAGCAGCCTAGTGGCAATCTGCGTTGGTAAGTGAAAGGCTGAAGGTAGTGCGTGGTGACAGCGCATAGCGGCCCCCGCACCTGGATCCGCGGTCCTCGAGTAGTCCGGCCTACCCTACGAGGGCGCAACGCGACGTAACGATTGGTAACTGATGAGAATCCACCTTGTAAATCCGAGCGACACCTCCTTCGGGACCGCGGTCATCACGCCGCGCTGGCTTTATGTCCTGGCAGCCGCAACTCCCGCCTCCTTCGGCGATCCGGAAATTTGCGACGAGACACTGGCCCGGCTGGATCTTTCCACCGTGCGCCCAGGCGACGTGGCCGGCATCGGAATTCACACCGGCAACGCCCTGCGCGGCTACCAGATCGGGCGCGCCCTGCGGGAGCGCGGAGCCTGCGTCATCTTCGGCGGCATCCATGCCACGCTGTACCCTCACGAAGCGGCCGAACTGGGGGGCGCGCATGCCGTGGTCAAAGGCGACGGCGACGTCGCCTGGGGGGAAGCCCTGCTGGATCACTCGCGCGGAGCTCTGCGGCAAGTTTACGAAGGCGGACGCGTCGAGGCGGACCAGTTCAGGTCGGCGCGCTGGGACCTGCTTCCGCCCGACAGCTATATGTGGGCGTCGGTGCAAACGGTCCGCGGCTGCGCCAAGCACTGCTCGTTCTGCTCCGTGTGGCGCACCGACGGCCAGCGTCCCAGACAGCGCGCCTCCGACCGGGTCATCGAGGAGATCGTCGGGCTGCGGCGCCTGGGGTTCCGTTTCATTGCCCTGGCCGACGACAATTTCTATCCCGTCTCACTGACCGACCTCGAGCTGGCGGAGCGTCAGAATAATCCTCAGAAGCTCGAAGAGCTGCGGGCCATCCGCGAGGAACGCTTCGAGCTCATGGGACGGCTGGCCCTGCTGCCCAAAGACATGTGCTTTTTCACCCAGATCACCATGGAGGCGGCCGAAGATCCTAAATTCCTGGATGCGATGCGGAACGCCCGCATCAAGGGCGCGCTGGTGGGAGTGGAAGCGGTAACCGCCGAAGGGCTGAAAGCGGTTTTCAAGGACTTCAACTGCTCGGGCGAGAACCTGGTGCGGCAATTGAGGACGTTCGGCGAACACGGCGTGCATGTTCTCGGCTCGTTCATTTTCGGCCTGCCGACCGACCGGGCCGACACTTTCGAAGCCACCCGCGACCTGGCCGAGAAAGCCGGATTGACGTTCGCCCAGTTCGTGTTGCTCACGCCCTTCGCCGGCACCGTCGATTTCGAGCGCTGGGAAAAATCATTCGGTGAAGATGTGCCTACCGTCGCCGGCGTCCCGCTCACACGGCACTGGCTGATCCCCCACACAGTGCGGCCCAAAATGTTCATGCCCCATCCCACCATGAGCGCCGAAGAAATCGGGACCCGGACCCAGGCCGTGTGGGACCGGTTCTACAGCCTGAGCTCCATCTGGAAGCGCTCCCGGTGTACTCCGACCCTACGCTCGCGTCTGGCCTTTCTGTTCATCTCGAAGCTGTACCGGCAAATGTACGCCACCACCGGAATCGCCACCGACAGCGCCCGCCGCAGCCGCGCCAACCGGCTGGCCCGCTGGCTGGCGATCCCATGCCGCAAGCTCTTCAAGACCCGCCCCATGCCCGAGCTCCAGATCCCGCCGGGCGGAATCGGAGATTTTCAGCCGGCGGAAGCCGCTTTCAACATCGTTCGATAAAAACGGATCCGGCTCGCCGTGGTGATATTCTAATCAGTTGCAACCCGTGCGGCGGATTCCGTGCCGCCGAACTTGAACACAGCAAGGAGAGACACGTGAGAGTCGGTGTTTTTACGGCGCTACTGGCGCAAATGCCTCTGGAAGGCGTGATTGCGAAATTGAAGGGGTTGGGGATCAGCACGGTCGAACTGGGGACCGGCAACTACCCCGGCGACCCGCATTGCAAGCTGTCGCTGCTCGAAGACAAAGCGGCGCGAAAAGAGTTCAAGCAGATGCTGGACGACAACGGCGTCTCCATCAGCGCCCTGAGCTGTCACGGCAATCCCCTGCACCCCGATCCGGGGCACGCCAAGCACGATCAGGACGTCAACCGGCGTACCATTCTGCTGGCCGAGAAGCTGGGCGTGCCGGTGGTGATCGATTTCTCCGGCTGTCCCGGAGACAGCGACAAGGCCAAGTATCCGAACTGGGTGACCTGCCCCTGGCCGCCCGAGTACCTCGACGTGCTGGCCTGGCAATGGGAGAAGAAAGTGGCCCCTTACTGGACCAAGCGGGCCAAATTCGCCGAAGACCACGGCGTGAAGATCGCCATCGAGATGCATCCCGGCTTCGTCGCCTACAGCCCGGAGACGCTGTTGAAGCTGCGCGCCATCGCGGGCAAGGCTCTGGGATGCAATTACGACCCCAGCCATATGTTCTGGCAGGGGATCGATCCTATCGCGGCCATTCGCGTCCTGGGCGAGGCTATCTTCCACGTCCACGCCAAGGATACCCAGATCTACGAGCGCAACCTGCCCAGGACCGGCGTCCTCGACACCAAGCTTTACACCGACGAAGCCAACCGCGGATGGATCTTCCGCACCTGCGGCTACGGGCACGACGCCATCTGGTGGAAGGAGTTCATTTCCACGCTGCGCATGTTCGGCTATGACTACGTGCTCTCCATCGAGCATGAGGACACGCTGCTTTCGCCCGAGGAAGGCTTGCGCAAAGCGATCGCGTTCCTCGACGCCATCGTGATCAAAGAGCAACCTACGGCTCCGTGGTGGGTTTGATCACTTGAGCGCTTCGGACCGCCCGGCCGGTCAGCTTCTGTTGTGCTAAAACTGGTAGAACATACCCTGGAGGTTGGACATGGGCGGTCGTAGTCTCTTTTTCCCGGCATTTTTCGTTCTGTTTGCGGGTTCCTGCTTTGCACAGGTCACCGGCCGGATCACCGGCTCGGTCACGGACTCCTCGGGCGCCGCCATTCCCGGCGTGGACGTGAATCTTCTGCTGGCCGGGGGAACGAAGCCGGTGCTGACGACCGTAACCACCGCCGAAGGTTTCTACAGCTTCACGAACGTCCGGCCGGAAACCTACGACATGGCGGTCGAAGGCAAGGGCTTTCTGCGGTATCTGCTGCATGGCGTGAAGGTGGAGCCGGCCCGCGAGACTTCGCTCCCCAAGGTGCAGCTCGAACTGGCCGCGGTGACGCAGTCGATCGACGTGACCGCGGACGTGCAGACGGTGCAGACGTCGAACTCCGAACTCGCCACCACGGTCACGAATGAGCAGGTCCGCCGGCTCCCCATGCTCGACCGCGACCCGGTCGCCCTGATTGTCACTCAGGCAGGCGTCAGCAGCGGCAATGGCCCGGTGGTCATCAACGGCACGCGCTCTTCGTTCAGCAACGTCACGCTGGACGGTATCAACATCCAGGACAATTTTCTGCGCGGGAACGGACTGACGTATCAACCGAACCTGCTCAACCTGGACCAGGTATCCGAATTCACCGTCTCAACCTCCAACACCAACGCCACTGTCGGAGGCGGATCCTCCCAGGTAACGCTCACCACGCCTTCCGGCGGCAACACCTACCATGGCGCACTCTACTGGTACAACCGCAATAACGCTCTGGCGGCCGGCAACTGGTTCGATAACAAGGACGGCATTCCCAAAGCCTTCCTGAATCAAAACCAGCTTGGGGGTTCTCTCGGCGGCCACATCATCAAGGACAAGCTGTTCTTCTATACGAATTACGAAGCCTACCGGAACCGGCAGCATGTGGGGACCCAGCGAACCATCCTCACCAATACGGCCCGGCAGGGCATCTTCACGTATCTCAGCGGCGGCGCGCCGCGGCAGGTGAACGTTCTGACCGCGGCCGGCGAGAAGATCGACCCCATCGTTCAGAACCTGATCAATCAGATTCCAGGACCCGAAAAGATCAACAACTTTCGCTCCGGGGACAGCAGCACCGCGCTGCTCCGGAACACGGCAGGCTACTCCTTTTCCTCCCGCGACAATCGCACCCGGGACAATATCACTTTCCGCGGCGACTACAACCTCTCGACGCGACACGCGTTCTCCACCTCTTATTTATGGAACCGCGACATCGTCGACCGTCCGGATGCAGCCAATGACTATTCCGTCGCGCCCAAGGTGATCAACACCAACCACTCGCATTTTCTGTCTTCCTCCTGGCGGTGGAACCCCTCCGCGCGCCTGGTGAACGAGGTTCGCGGCGGCTTCAACCTGGCTCCCGGCGAGTTCGTAACATCCGAGAAATTCGGGCCCTTCCTGGTGGCCGGATTGAGCTTCAGCAATCCCGTCAATTCGTTCCAGGACCAGGGTCGCGACACCAATACCTACAACTTCGCTGACAATGCGACCTACATTCGCGGCAGACATACCATCCAGTTCGGATTCCAACACCAGCGGATCCGGATCGCTTCTCACGATTCCGGGGGAACCATTCCGACGTATATTCTCGGCGCCGGAGAGGGGCAGAACCCCCTCCTGGCCCGCCAGTTGCCTGGTATCGGGGCCGCCGATCTCGACGCGGCGAACGCGCTGCTGGCCACTCTGGCCGGATGGGTGGACGAATACACCCAGACGCTGAATATCACCAGCCGCACGTCGGGCTTTGTGGACGGGGCTCCCTTCAAACGGAACTACAGTTTCGACAACTATGCCGGATACTTTCACGATTCGTGGAAGATCTCGCCGCGCCTGACCGCCACCCTGGGGCTTCGGTACGAGTACTTCACGGTTTTGAACGAGCGCGATTCGCTCGAGCTGATCCCGAGGCTGAATCAGGGCGGTCTCATCTCCACCCTGCTTTCGGATGCGACTCTCGATTTCGCCGGGAAGTCGGTCGGGCGCCCTTTCTATCAGCCCGACAGAAACAATTTCGCCCCCAACCTGGGACTTGCCTGGGATGTGTTCGGCAATGGAAAGACCGCCCTCCGCGCGGGCTACACCGTTCATTTCGTCAACGACGAAACCATTGCCTCGGTGCTGAACGATATCGAAAGTCCGAACCAGGGACTGCAAGCGACTCCGTCCGATTTCGGCCTGAGCGGAACCCTGAGCGTCAACCGGCCGGTGATCGTCAAGCCGGTCTTCAAGGTGCCCTTGAAGCAATCGGAAAACTACGCGATCGACCCCACCAGCGCGCTCGGGATACCGGATCCCAACCTGCGTACGCCCTACGTACAAGCCTGGACGGTCGGCATCCAGCATCAGATCAAAGATACGATTGTCGATTTCCGCTACGTCGCCAACCATGCCGTGAAATCGTTCCGCGCGTTCGACTATAACCAGGTCATCATCAAGGAGAACGGATTCCTGGACGAGTTCAAGCGCGCCTACAGCAACGGCAGACTGGCGAGAGCGGCCACCGGCACATTCGATCCGCGCTTCAATGCCGCCATCCCCGGCAGCCAGCGCCTGCCGATTTTCGACCAGATCTCGCTGGTGGATTTCGGACTCACGCGCGGCGGGCTCACCAACGGCTTCCTGCGCAGCCTGGTGGAGCAGGGACAGGTCGGCGAGCTGGCCTATCAATATCAGGTCAACGGCTTCGACTCCCCGATCCCGTTCTTCCGCAATCCGGTCGTTCTCGGCGCCGATTCCATCACCAACTTCAGCAACTCCAGCTACAATTCCTTCCAGGTTGAAGTGCGGCGGAGGGCCGGAGCGCTGAACTTCCAGGCCAACTACACTTTCTCCAAAGTGCTGAGCGACGCGTCCGGAACTTCGGAAACCCGCTTTGAGCCGTTCCTCGACAATGCCAACGCCAAGGTCGAGCGGGCCCGGGCGCCGTTCGACCTCACTCACGCCATCAAGGCCAACTGGATTTACGACCTGCCCCTCGGAAAGGGTCACCGCATCTCCTCACGGCGTCTGAACGCTCTTCTGAGCGGCTGGAGTCTGAGCAGCCTGCTGATCTGGCAATCCGGCTCCCCGTTCTCGATCATTTCCGGCCGCGGCACTTATAACCGGTCCGCACGGTCGTTCGCCAACACGGCTATCACGCCGCTCTCCAAATCCCAGCTCGACAACGTGATCGGTTTTCGCATGACCGGTGACGGACCGTATTTCGCCGACAAGTCCATCATCGG
>DATJFH010000377.1:0-12062 GCA_035495815.1 Bryobacteraceae bacterium | reverse complement strand
CGCATCTCTCCCAGTAGACGGATGAGGGCGGGAAATATTGTGAAGAATTCGCTACAGGCAGGTGGGCAGGAGCTGTATTTCGGGAACAACGGCTCTGGGCGGCAGAGTGGCTATGGAGAGCACCGCTTCGGCCACATCCTCCGGCTGCAAGGCTTTGGCCAGGATCTCGGGGGTCGGCTTGACCGGCCGCTTTTCGAGAATCTCGGTATCGACCAGGCCCGGACAGACGACGCAGGTGCGGATGCCGTTCTCCTTTTCCTCCGCCCGGATGGCGTGCGCCAGTCCGAGCAGACCGCGTTTGGCGGCCTGGTAAGCGGCGCCGGAAGCATCCGGCGTCAAACCGGAGATCGACGAGACATAGATCAGGTGCCCCGACCCAGCCTGCCGCATCGCCGGCAGCACCGCCTGGGTAATGTAGTATGCGCCATTCAGATTGACCCGGATCAGGGTATCCCAGAGATCCGGGTTCATATTCTTCATGGCCCGGTCGCGGGTGTTCGTTCCGGCGGCATATACGAGGATGTCGATGCGGCCGAACCGGGCGAGCGCGCGCTTGGCCAGTTGTTCCATCTCTTCCGCGCTGGCTGCGTCGGCAGGCGCGATGTCGATGGGGATATCGTCCTTCGAGAGCTCCACCTGCAAAGAGCGCAGCCGGTCCCCGCGGCGCGCCGAGGCCACTACCCGCGCGCCCTGGCGGGCGAACAGCGCGCTAATCGCACGGCCGATACCGCTCGACGCTCCCACCACGATGACGATCTGATCCTTCAGGGAAACGGGCATGTTCCAACGCCGGCTCCCGTCCGGCAGGCAAGGAATATTTGATCATACTCTGCTCGGAGAGGAGTCCGCCGGAAGGGAGCGCCTTCCGGATGGCATCGAGCAGGTCGCCGGCGCGGACGGGCTTGGCGACGTAGCCGTCCATGCCGGCGGCCAGGCAGCGTTCACGGTCGCCGCTCATGGCGTGGGCGGTCATGGCGATCACCGGCGTCCGTTTTCCGGTATCCAGCTCTTTGCGCCGAATGGCGGCAGTGGCCTCGAAGCCGTCCATGTCCGGCATTTGCACGTCCATGAATACGACGTCGAAGCGGGATTTTTCAATGGCTTCGAGCGCCTCCCTGCCGTTTCCGGCCGACAAAACCTGGTGGCCGTACTTCTCGATGAGACGAACCGCGACCACCTGATTCACCCTGTTGTCATCGACCACCAGTACGCGCAAGGCGCCCTCCTTCGGCGCGGCGCGTTTTTCGGCCGGCGGGCGGCGGCGCTCGAGGGCCTCGGTCTTGCCGACCGCCCGCAGGACAGTCTCCAGCAGCTCGGTTTCACCGGCGGGCTTAGCCAGGGAGGAGGCCACTCCGTTCCGGGGATCCTGGCGCTGCGTCGCCCGCGAGGTCAGCATCACGACCGGCGGATTCCCCAGAGCGGAATCCTTAGCGACCTGCGAGGCGAGCGTAAAGCCGTCCATCTCCGGCATCTCCGAATCGATCACCAGCAGGTGAAACGGGAGCCCGGCCGCGGCTGATTTTCTCGCGGCAACCAGAGCCGCCGCGCCGCCGGGGGCGGTCTCCGGTTTCATTCCCAACCGGCTGAGCGAGTCGGCCAGCGCGTTGCGGCTGCTGGCGTTGTCGTCCACCACCAGCGCCCGCAGATCTTTCAGAATTCCCAGGTCCGGCGGGACCGCATCGGGAAGGCCGGCGGTTTCAAAGGCCGCAGTGAAATGGAAAATGCTGCCCTTACCCACTTCGCTCTCCAGCCAGATCTTTCCACCGAGGAGTTCCGCCAGCCGGGAACTGATGACCAGACCGAGCCCGGCGCCGCCGAAGCGCCGCGTCGAAGATGCGTCGGCCTGCACAAAGGCTTCGAAGATGGACTTCCTCTTTTCCTCGGGGATGCCGATGCCGGTGTCGGAAACACGGAACTCGATGGTTGTCGACCCGGCGGCGGCCACGGTCTTCGATACCTGCACCACGACTTCGCCCGCCTGAGTGAACTTAATGGCGTTATTGACCAGATTCACCAGCACCTGCCGCAGCCGGTAGGGGTCTCCGAGCACCATTTTCGGAACGCCCGTGTGGAAATGACAGATCAGCTCGAGACCTTTCTGTTCGGCGCTGTAGCCCAGCGCCTTGATGACGGTATCGACGCAGCGCGTCAAATCGAAAGGAATGTGCTCGACCTGCAGCTTGCCGGCCTCGATCTTGGAGAAATCGAGGATGTCGTTGATGATCGACTGGAGCGCATCGGCGGACGTCTTGGCGGTTTCCAGGCAGTCGCGTTGGTCCTCGGTCAGCTCGGTGTCGAGCACGAGGTCCGTCATGCCGATTACGCCATTCATCGGCGTCCGGATTTCGTGGCTCATGTTCGCCAGGAATTCGCTTTTGGCTCGGTTGGCCGCTTCGGCGGCTTCCTTGGCCATGCGGAGCTCCGCTTCGGCCTTGCGGCGCAGAGTCACGTCCTCGGTGTGCGCGATGAAGTGGGACGGCTCGCCATGGATGTTGCGCATGAGGGAGATCCGAACACGAGCCCAGATGATCTCGCCGTTTTTCCGCAGGTATCGCTTTTCCATGTCGGCGCAGGAGATGGACCCGGCGATCAGTTGACGCGATGCGTTCTCCGAGATGGCAATATCGTCCGGATGAGTGAGCCTATCCCAACGCATCGTCAACAGCTCCGGTTCGGTGTAGCCGACCATGGCGCAAAAGGGCGAATTCACCTGGATCAGCCGCGCATCGAGAGAGCTCAAGCACATCCCGAACGGCGCGTTCTCAAAGGCCGTGCGAAACCGCTCTTCGCGCTCGCGAAGCCTCTCTTCCGCCTGTCTGCGCCCGGTGATGTCGCGCGTGATGGCGGCCGCGCCAGCCACGCTCCCGGCGGCGCCCAGGATCGGGGAAACATTGAGGGAGACGTCGATGAGGCGGCCCGCTTTGGTCACTCGCACGGTTTCCAGGTGCGTAACTTCGACCGCGTCACGGACGGACTTGAGGATGCTCCTGATCTCGTCCTGCCGGTCCGGGGGCGCCAGAGCCGAAGTTGTCCGCCCGATCATCTCCTCCGCCGTATAGCCGTAGAGGGTTTGCGCGCCGCGGTTCCAGCTCATGATGACGCCATCGAGGTTCATGCCGACGATCGCGTCGTCGGAGGATTGCACGATCGAAGCCAGCAGGTTTCGGGTCTGCTCGCCCTGTTTCCGCGCGGTGATGTCGCGGCTGATTCCGGCGCAAGCCATGACGCGTCCCGAAGCGTCCCGGACAGGGGCGATCGAGAGGGCGATATTCACACGGCAGCCGTCCTTGCGAATGGCGACGGACTCGAATTGAGGGATGGCCTGGCCCTTTTGAAGAGCCGCAAGGATGGGCTCCAGGCGGGCCAACTCCTCTGTCTTCTCCCAGAGAATGGATATCGGCTGGCCGATGACTTCGCCGGCCTTGTATCCGTAGAGTGTTTCGGCGGCGCGATTCCAGCTGACGATGCGGCCGTCGGGCGCGGCGCCGATGATCGCGTCCTGGACGGATTCGACGATGGAGGCGAGAAACCGCTGCGCTTCCTCGGCCGCCTTGCGGGCGGTGACGTCCTGCTTGATCGCAATGAAGTTGCTGATGG
Source organism: Bryobacteraceae bacterium (assembly GCA_035495815.1). Taxonomy (GTDB): domain Bacteria; phylum Acidobacteriota; class Terriglobia; order Bryobacterales; family Bryobacteraceae; genus DATJFH01. The sequence continues at coordinate 8,465 of DATJFH010000377.1, read as the reverse complement.
CCCCAGCCGCATCCCGGACGGGAGTGATGGTCATCTCCTCGGTATAGAAGACGCCGTCCTTGCGGCGGTTGATCAACTCCCCCTGCCAGACCCGTCCGGCTCGGATGGTCTTCCAAAGGTCGCGGTAATATTCGGGATCCTGCAAGCCCGACTTCAGCAGCCGGGGGTTCTGGCCGAGAGCATCCTCGGCTGTGTAACCGGTAATGCGCGTGAAGGCCGGGTTGACGTAGAGGATGCGCGCCTTGTCGTCCGTGATGACTACGGCTTCGGCGGTCTGCTCGATGGCGGCTGCCAGGCTGACGGCCGGGGCATCGGCCGCCGGGCCAACACCGGCTCGCGTGTCATGTGTATCGGGCAAACTTTTGACGTCCAATCGGGCTCCAGGTCCGAGATACCGTTCTTTCAGGTAGCTTATCGGTCAACCGAAAGCCGGCAATAGAGATTTCGTATGGCGGGCTGGTACACGGCAGTACGCGCCTGACGCTGGCCGGCAGGGTCAGGGCTGCCGTTTGGGCATCAGAGCATTTTCCGCAGCGCTTTCTCGAACTGATCGGCCTGGCGCACGAATCCGAGATCGGTGGGATGCGACCCGTCGATGGAAGCCTCGCCGTCGTCTCCCAGCAGACTCTCGCCGGCCAGGTAATGCAGGTGGGGAACCTTGTCGCGCGTCAGCTTCTTGAAGACCGCCTGGAACGCGGCGCGGCTGGTTTCGTTCCTGCGGCGGCGGGAGGTGATGTAGAAGCCGTCCGTATAGCTGCGGTCCTCGACGAGCAGGATGGGATGGGTGGGCCGGGCCTCGCGAAGGATGCGCACGAAGCCCTCGGCGCGCTCTTCCACTTCCTGCGCGGTCATGTTGGGGAGGCAGTCCAGGATGTAGACGGCCGGGTCGAGTTCGGCCAGCAGCCGCGCGATTTCCGGCTCCATCTTGCCGTTGCCGGAGAAGCCGAGGTTGATCACCTCGCGGTCGAACCTTCGTCCGAGGATGGCCGGGTGGCACATGCCCGGACGCGAGGCGGCCGCGCCCTGGGTAATGGACGTGCCGTAAAACAGGATGGGCTTGCGGCTGCGTTCCCGTGCCGGCGCTTTCGAGATGGGCGACCCTTCGGGCACGCCGATCTCGACCGAGGTCACCCCGTTGTAAAGCGGCAGGTAAAGCATGTACTCCCGCTTGCCGGGCGCGATGCCGTTGCCGATGACGGCGGTGCTGGTGGGATAGGTGGCCGGACGTCCGATGCCGACCCAGCGCCAGCGTCCGGCGTCCGTCCTGGCATAGAGGTCCAGTCCGCTGACGCCGGTGGCGGGCATGGTGACCAGGGCGAGCGCCGGCGACAGGAGGGTCCAGCGGGCGTGGATGGCGGTGGCGTCGGCGATGAAGCGGACGCACATCCCGGCCGAACGCCGGCTGAGGTCCCAGACGGCTTTGCGGACGATGCCTTCGGCTTTCGCCGGCAGGCGGTCGAAAGGCGCTTTGGTGTCCGCCCAGGCTTTGCCTTCCAGGCTGAACTGGTGGACGTCGTGCCAGGAGAGCGCGGGAGCGGACTTTGAATCCTGGGGAAAGGCGGGTGCGGCGAAGAGGAGCGCGGTGAAGGTGCGTCGATCGAGCATGGACTACTGAGTTTATAAGAATCCACGGCGACGGGCGCGGACGGGTGGGCCGGCCTGCGCCCAAATCCCGGCGCCCCTCGCAGCCAGGGGAGCCATGGCCAACGCGTGAATCCCCTTTTCCCGGCGGAGTCCGGTGCAGTACGATGGAAAATCACAATGTCCAATCACCCGATCCAGCCCCAACCTGAACGCCGGCGTTTCTTGCGTTTCGGCGCCGCGCTCGGTGGATTTCTCACCGGCTGCAAAACGTCTCGAGTAGAGGAGCCAGCCGAGCCGAGCAGTCTGGGCAAGCCGCTCAGCGAACACGGGGCGCGCTCCCCGTTCGAGAAAACCGGCCGGCTGCCCGGACCGGGGAAGAACCCGGAGATCGGCTCCAGCAAGACTCCGCTGCAGGATTGCTACGGAATTCTGACGCCGGCGTCGCTGCACTTCGAACGGCATCATTCCGGCGTGCCGCACATCGACCCGGCCGCCCACAAGCTGCTGCTCCATGGGCTGGTGGACCGACCGTTGATGCTCACCATGGCGGACATCCACCGGCTGCCCGCGGTGTCGCGGATTCATTTCATCGAATGCTCGGGAAACAGCCGCAGCGAATGGGGGCCGAAGACCGCGCCGGACGCGCAGAAAGCGCACGGCCTGGTCAGTTGCAGCGAGTGGACCGGCGTGCCGCTCTCCATCGTCCTGGCCGAAGCGGGCGTGAAGGCGGGCGCGTCGTGGATCGTGGCCGAAGGGGCGGACGCGTGCCACATGCAGCGCAGCATTCCGCTGAAAAAAGCCCTCGACGACGCGCTGCTCGTCTTCGGACAAAACGGCGAAGCCATTCGTCCCGAGCAGGGCTATCCGCTGCGGCTGTTGATCCCCGGCTGGGAAGGGAACACCAGCGTCAAATGGGTGCGCCGGATCAAGCTGGTGGATCAGCCTTCCATGACCAAGGACGAGACGTCCAAGTACACCGACCTCATGGCGGACGGCACGGCGCGCCAGTTCACCTTCGAGATGGACGCCAAGTCGGTCATCACCTTTCCCTCGGGCGGGCAGAAGCTGGCCGGTCCGGGATTTTGCGAGATCAGCGGGCTGGCCTGGTCGGGGCGCGGCCGCATCGAGCGGGTCGAGATTTCGACCGACGGCGGCAGGACCTGGGTCAACGCCGCGCTCGACGAGCCGCGGCTGCGCATCGCGTTCACCCGGTTCCGGCTGCCCTGGAAATGGGAGGGACAGGAGGTGATCCTCCAGTCGCGCTGTACGGATGAAACCGGTTATGTCCAGCCGTCGCGGGAAGCGCTGCTCGAGGCGCGCGGCGCGAATTCGGACTATCACAATAACTGCATTACGGCCTGGAAGATCTCTCCCGGCGGAGGGGTGACCAATGTATAAGATGGCTGGATTGTGTCTTCTGGTGGCCGGCGCCGCGCTGGCGCAGAAATACGGAGTCGGACACACACCGACCGCCGAGGAAGTCAAGGCTTGGGACATCTCCATTCCGCCCGATGGCGCCGGCTTGCCGGACGGCAGCGGAACGGTGGCGCAGGGGAAGGATTTCTATGCCAGCAAGTGCGCCAAATGCCACGGCAGCCAGGGGCAGGGCGGCGATGAAGGGCCGCTGGCCGGCGGCCAAGGCTCACTGCGCACGGCCAAGCCGCTCAAGACGGTCGGCAGCTACTGGCCTTACGCCACCACCCTGTACGACTACATCTCGCGGGCCATGCCGTTCAAACAGCCCGGCACGCTCTCACCGAACCAGGTGTACGCGCTGGTGGCCCATATTCTCCATCTCAACGGCATCATCGGCGAAAATGAAGTGATGGACGCCAGGACGCTGCCCAAAGTCAAAATGCCCAACCGGGACGGATTCATTCGCGACACGCGTCCGGACACGGGGAAGGCCCGCTCCAAGAAATAGCCATGCGCATCAGCGTTTCGCATGACAGGGGAAAAGAGGATGCCATGCGAATCGTGGACACCGCAACCGACCAGGTGTTGCGGCCGATGTTCGGAGGCGTCCTCCGGATAACGAACGTCGAGAAGCAATGGCAGGGTTCGCGCCTGCTGTTCTCGCTGATGGCCGGAATCAGCGTGGCCAAAGCGCCGATCAAAGGCTGGATCCTGGTCACCGATACGGATATCACGATTGATTGCGACCTGCCGGCGTTCGTCGAGAATCTGCTGCCGCAGAGCGTCCGGTCGAATGTGCAGAGCGCGGTGAGAGCGCTGCTGAAGTGATCCGGCGGCCATGCTGATCGGAGTCATTTCGGACACGCACGGCCTGTTGCGCCCGGAAGCGGTGGACGCGCTGGCGGGATCGGACCTGATCCTGCACGCCGGTGACGTCGGCGCCCCCGGGATTCTGGAGAAGCTGGCGAAGATCGCTCCCGTGATCGCGGTGCGCGGGAATGTCGATTCGGGAGAATGGTCGGCCGGGCTGCGCGACCACGAACGGATCGAATGCGAAGGCGCCTCCCTTTACATGCTGCACGACGTCAACACGCTCGACCTCGATCCGGCAGCCGCCGGCATCCACGCCGTGATCAGCGGCCACTCTCACAAGCCCGCGCTGAAGAAGAGAGAGGGGGTGCTGTACCTGAATCCCGGAAGCGCCGGACCGCGGCGATTCAAACTGCCGGTCGCGATGGCGCGTCTGCGGATCGAGGACAGGAAACTGGCCGCCGAGCAGGTCATTCTGCAAGACTGACCGGTCACAGGCGCCGCAGCCAGATATTGCGGAAGCGCATGACGGTCACCGGAGCCCCCTCGAAATTGTGATCCTGCAGCATCAGCGGACCGGGTCCCCCGAAATCGCACGCGCCCGCTTCATGCTTGATGGAGACGTGATTCTGAACAAGCACTCCGTTCAGCAGGACCGTCACCGAGCCCGGATCGGCCACGGCAGCTCCATCACACTTCGGCGCGTTGAAGATGATGTCGTAGGTCTGCCAGGTTTCCGGCTTTCTCGCGGGATTCACCAGCGGCGCCGACTGGCCGTACAACGCCCCCAGCGCGCCCACCGGATAAGTCGGATTCTGGTACGAATCCAAAATCTGGATTTCGTAACGCCCCTGCAGGTAAACGCCGCTATTGCCGCGAGCCTGGCTCTGCTGATCCGGCATGGCGGGTATCATGAACTCCAGGTGAATCTGCGCGCTCTCGAAGGTGGCTTTGCTGTAGATATTGCCAGCGCCCGTGCGGCACGCCATGGCTTCGTTTTCGATGGTGCAGCCGATCGGCCGGCCGTCCGCCGCGGCCCAGGACTTGAGGTCCTTTCCGTCGAACAATACCACGGCGTCGGAAGGCGGCGGCCCGGGATCCACGGGGTCGGGCTGCGGCTCCGATTGCGCCGCCGCCATACTGCAAAAAAGCGCAACGCATATGATTGATCTCATCCCGCCTCTTTCTCCGCGAGGGACTAACTTTATACTATAGCTGAGAACTTTCACTTGCCCACCCGACTCGCCGTACTCGCGCTGATAGCCGCCTGCGCCATCGCCCAGGACTGGCCCCAGTTTCTGGGACCCGACCGAAACGGGGTGTATCCGGACAACGACCTGGCCGCGAAGTGGTCCGCCTCCGGTCCCGCAGTGGTGTGGGAAAAAGACGTGGGACAGGGATTCAGCGCCCCGGTGGTGTCGCAGGGACGGCTGATCCTGTTTCATCGCCTGGGCGACAGGGAAGCGGTGGAAGCGCTCGACGCCGCCACCGGCCGTCCGGTCTGGAAGTTCGATTACCCCACCGGCTACCGGGACGACTTCGGCTTCGACGAAGGTCCAAGGGCGGCGCCCGCCATCGCCGGCGGTCGCGTTTATACTTTCGGCGCGGAAGGAGCGCTGCATTGCCTCGATTTCCAGACTGGAAAAAAGATCTGGAGCGTGGATACGCACGCGAAGTTTCAGGTCCGCAAAGGCTACTTCGGCGCCGCCTGCTCTCCCCTGGTGGACGAGGGCCGGGTGCTGATGAACATCGGCGGGGCGGGCGCTGGCGTGGTCGCTTTCGACGCAGCCACGGGGGCCGTGCTCTGGAAGGCGACGGACCAGGAAGCCAGCTACTCGTCTCCGGTCGCGGCCACGATTCAAGGCGTCCGGCACGTGTTCTTCTTCACCCGCGCGGGGTTTGTCGACGTCGATCCGGCCAGCGGAAAAGTGCGCTCACAACTCCCCTGGCGGGCCCGCATGCAGGCGTCCGTCAACGCCGCTGCGCCGATCGTCGTCGATGACATGGTGTTTCTTTCGGCGAGCTACGGAACGGGGGCGATCCTGCTTCAGATCGGCCCCGGCGGCGCGAAGAAAGTCTGGTCATCCGACGACGCGCTGACCAATCACTACGCGAACGCCGTCTACAAGGATGGCTTCCTTTATGGCTACCACGGCCGCCAGGAGGAGGGCCCCAGCTTACGGTGCATCGAGTTCAGGACGGGAAAGGTTCGTTGGAGCGTCGATGGCTTTCGCGCCGGCTCCATCACCCTGGCGGGCGGCCGGCTGCTCATTCAGAAGGAGGGCGGGGAACTGGTTCTGGCCGAGGCCTCGCCGGCCGCCTACAAGCCGATTTCGACAACGAAGGCGCTCCCTCCCGTGGTCCGTTCCTACCCGGCGATTGCGAAAGGAAGATATTACGTCCGCAACGGGAAGACGCTGGTTTGTTTGAATCTGAAATAGGCGCCCGGGCAGGCGGCCGAACACGACTGCCTGCATTTTTTCGATGGCCCTACCCTTGCTTCCCGATACCGCCTTGCAATAGGATCTGACGATGGGCCACATACACCTTTCGCGGCGCGAGATTCTGCAGTCGATTCCCCTGCTCGGCTCGGGCGCTCTCCTGCGGCCGGTCCGCGGCGACCGGCCCGACACCCGCACGCCGGCCGTGCTTCGCGGCGCCATCCGCGACGGCGCAACAGGAAAGCCGGTGGCCGCCAAGATTCGCGTCGTCGATCTGGCGTCCGGCCAGGCGTTCATGCCGGAGCACGCCATCCGGACGATGCCGCAGAAAACCGGTCCCGGCGTCAAGCACTACTTTTACGCGCGCGGGCAGTACGAGATCGCGGTACCGCCGGGCCGCTACCAGATCGAAGCCGTGCGCGGAATCTGCCATGAGGCGGCCATCCTGGGAACGGAAGCCGGCGCCGGCGCAAGCCGGGTTCACGACATCGATATCCCGGTGCTGCGGGATCTGCATCCGTCGAATTGGTATTCCGGGAACACCCACACGCACTATCATCTGGAAATCGACGAAGATCCCGACGACCGCCTGCGCATGGTTCCACCCGCGGAAGCGCTCGACGTCAGCGTCATCAGTTACCTCATCCGCAACGAATCGCCTTACATCACTAATCGCTACCCGGTGGGAAGGCTGCCGCAGTTCTCGCGCGACGGCACGCTCATGGACATGGGCGAGGAGGCGCGCAACAACCGCGGCTTCGTCGATTTCGGCTACGGACACTGCCTTTTTCTGAACATCCCCCGAGCCATCGAGCCGGTCTCGACCGGCCTGCTTTCCCGCGACGGAAAAGCGCCGGACTTCCCCACGATTTCCATGCTTTGCGAACAGGCGCGGCGCATGGGAGGAACCACGGTGTGGTGCCACAACGGCGGCGGCATGGAGACGCCCGTCGCCGCCGCGCACGGCGTGCTCGACGCCTACAATCTCGGCGACGGCAAGGACGCCGAATACGACCGCTACTACCGCTTGTTGAACTGCGGCTTCCGGCTGCCCGCCTCTACCGGAACCGACTGGTGGATCTACGATCACAACCGGGTTTTCGTCCAGGTGGAAGGCGCCTTCACATACGACTCGTGGATCGCCGGTCTTCGCGCCGGCCGTACGTTCATCTCCAACGGGCCGCTGCTCGAGTTCACCGTCGACGGAAAGCCGCCGGGCGCCGTCCTCCAGCCGCAGGGACGCCTCCGCGTGAAAGCCAGCGCCGTTTCCCGCCTGCCTTTTGACCGACTGCAGATCGTGCGCGATGGCGTGGTAGTGGCGGAGCAAGCCGCTGTGGATCGCAGGGAGGCGAAACTCGAGCGGGAAATCCCCGTCGACCAGGGGGGCTGGATCGCGGCGCGCATCGAAAGCTCGGCCAAAACCCACGCCGGATCGGGCATTTTTGCGCACACCAGCCCGGTATACTACCGCCTGCCGGGGACGCCGCACCGCCGCGCCGAGGCCGCCGGCGCGTTTATCGACGAGATCGAGGAATCGGTGCGGTACGTCCGCAAAAGTTACAAATTTGCGTCCCAGGCGGACCAGGCCGTTGCCCTGGGCCGATTCGAGGCCGCCCGGAAAATTTACGGAAAGCTGACGCAATAGCAGAGCTCTTCCGGAAGAATCGCGCCGGCGGGTATTCCATCCTCGTGGGGCGCCTCCGATGCGTACAAATCTTTGACAATCTCCGCACAATCCCCCGGCTGTCCTCTGCATCCAACCGAGAGTGTCCGTCTAGCACTGCTGTTTTGACGGTCGCGCGGGAATCAACAGGGGATCCCATCAAATAACGTGAGAGGACAAGAAAATATGAAGAAACTTTGTTTGTCGCTGCTGATCATGTGCTCCGGAGCATTGGCCCAGAGCAATAACGTCGTGCGCTGGCGCGACGTCCAGGGGGTCATTACGGCCCCCGGGGTCGACAACCCGGTCAGCCAGATTCACAGCGGCGCGGGACCGTGGACCACTCGAGGCGGTCGCGCCATGATCGATCTGGCGACGGGTAACGGCTCTTTCGAAGTGGAAGGACTGGTGTTGAACGGTGGAAACTCCACCGGCACGCCTGGCGCCGTCACCAGTGTCGTCGGCACGCTGGTCTGCAATGCGGGCAGCCCGGCGGGGAGCGTCGAGGCGGCCATCGACACGCCGGCCACCAACCTCAGCCCGACCGGTGA
>DATJFH010000376.1:0-20521 GCA_035495815.1 Bryobacteraceae bacterium | reverse complement strand
TCAAGTATGTCGAGATCGAGGGTATCGGGCGCATGCCCAGTCCGGGCGATCCCGACGTGCGTTTCCTGACCGGCGGCGTCTTTCGCCTGTTCTTCACGTCCGCCGCCCCCGGCTCCCGTACGCCGGGCATTTATTACGCCGACGGAACCGACGGTATCCATTTCGTGTTCCAGGGACCGGCATTCACCCGCGAAGGCGACCTCATCATCGATTCGTTCACCGCCCCGGTCGGCGACGCCTGGCATATGTACACTCTCGGCGACAGCGTCGCCAATCTGTGGCACGCAGTCTCGCCGGACGGCCGCGCCTTCACCTTCCACGATCACCCGGAATTCGTCATCGGGGGCCGCCCCTACATCCCCACCAACGAGATCGCCCTCGCGGACGGCCGGACGCGGTTCTTCGCTTTCGGCCCCGGTCCCCAGGGCGACATCCGCTCGTTTGTCACTTCGGACGGCTACACGTGGGAAGCCGAGCCCGGAGTCCGGCTGTCGCTCGATACCTCGGCCGGCCTCGAGTCGGAGTTCGTGAAGGACGCCGCCGTGATCCGCCTGTCGGACGGCACGTATCTCATGGTGTACGTCACGCTGATCCCGCTGTAACTCCGGCGTATGCCCGGTCACGCCGCTTTCAAAAATTTATATCTCTGATAATTCAGTACCGCCGCGCCACGCCCGTCAAGACAGCCGGATCGGGCGTGCTAGCGTCGGGATGGAGGCTGCGTCCGGCGGCAAACGCAATATGTCCACGGCGATTCATCGAAATTCATCACATTCATCGCGTGTCGCGCCCCGCGCGCCGCCCCGCCGCCATCCCGTGGGCCCGCCCTGAGCAGATTCATCACATTCATCACATTCATCGCATTTTTTTGGAAGCGAGCGATAGCCGGGCGATCACATTCCCGGCCCGGTCCAGGTGGAAGCGCCAGTTCGGCGGAATCAGCGTCGTCGAGCCGTAGTCGATAATCAACGCCGGCCCCGGCCTGCTCCTGCCGGACAACTCGCCACGCCGGTATACGGGCGTCTTCAGCCATCTTCCGGCGATTCTCATCCTGCGCGGCGGATTGGCTTCGCTCGTCCCGTTTCGCTCCCGCCGGATGGCCGGCTTGTTCACTCCGATCGACGCCTTCACGCGCACCGTCACGATCTCGGCCCGCCGGCCGCGGTCGGCGTACCCGTAAATCTTCTCGTGCAGCGCGTGGAACGGCGCGGCAAAGTCCGACGGCTGCCAGGGCACGTTCAGCTCGTAGCTTTGCCCGCGATAGCGCACGTCCGCGGACCGCTCCAGCCGGCAGCCCGGCATGTCCGCGCGGGCCGCGCGCTCCAGCTCGCGGAACCGCTTTTCCATGTCTTCCCGCTGCAGCGCGCTCGCCGAGTAGTCGCGGACCCGGTCGGCAACCAGCATCCCCAGCGCGGAAAGAGCGCCCGCCATCTGCGGGATCACCACCACGCCGATCCCCAGTTCCCCGGCGATCTCGCAGGCGTGCAGCCCCCCGCAGCCGCCGAACGCCACCAGCGCGAAATCGCGCGGATCATGGCCGCGCTCGACCGACACCACGCGGATCGCGCGCTCCATGTTGGCGTTCGCCACCCGCAGAATCCCCTCCGCGGCCGCCACCCGGTCCGCGCCGAGCTGCGCCGCGATGCGATCCACCGCCGCCGCCGACCGTTCCACCTCGATCCGCATCTGCCCGCCCAGAAACTGATCGGCGGCAATCCGGCCCAGCACGACGTGCGCGTCGGTCACCGTCGCCCCCTCTCCCTTGCCGTAGCACGCCGGACCCGGATCCGCGCCCGCGGACTCCGGTCCCACGCGCAGCAGTCCCCCTTCGTCCACCCGGGCCAGCGACCCTCCCCCCGCTCCCACCGTGTGGATGTCCAGCGCCGGCACTCGTATCGGGAGTCCGTCGATCGTGGCTTCGGTCGTCATGCGCGGGCTGCCGTCCGCCAGGCTCACGTCCGTCGACGTGCCGCCCATGTCGAAACCCAGCACGCGCCTGAATCCGCCCGCTCGCGCTGCCGCCGCCGCCCCCACCACGCCGCCCGCCGGACCCGAGAGAATCGTGCGCACCGCCTGCCGCCTCGCCTCGCCCGCCGTGATGTGCCCGCCGTTCGATTGCATGATGGAAATGTCGTGCCCTTCGAGCTCCCCCAGGTAGGCGTCCATCAGCGGGCCGACATACGCGTTGATCAGCGTCGTCGAGGCCCGCTCGTATTCGCGATACTCCGGGACCACTTCGTGCGAAACCGAGAGATACAGCCCGCTCCCGCGCAACGCCTCGGCGGCCGCCTTCTCGTTGGCCGCGTCGTGATACGAGTGCAGGAAACAGATGGCCGCCGAGGAGACCCCCGCGCGGCGCAGCTTGCGCTTCAGGCTCTCCAGCTCCGCCTTTCCCGGCCGGCGCCGCGCCCCGCCGTCGATGAAGGTCCGCTCGCTCACGCCGAAGCAGAGCGATGGCGGGATCAGGAAACGCCGCAGCGGCGGCGTCAGATTGTAGAGCTGCGGCCGATTCTGGCGGCCGATGAAAATCAGGTCCGTGAATCCCTCGGTCGTGATGAACGCCGTCCTGGCGCCCTTCCGCTCCAGCAGCGCGTTGGTCGCCACCGTCGACCCGTGGACCGCCTCCGCCCGCCGCCCCCCGCTCGCCCGCGCGATGCCTTCGAGAATCACGGCCGCCGGCGCAGCCGGGTTCGAGCGCAGCTTGAAGCTCTCCAGCCGTCCGTCGCCGTGCAGCACGGCGAAGTCCGTGAATGTGCCGCCCGCGTCCACGCCGATGCGCATCGGATCAGGCGCCGACGAAATCCCGCATCTCGTGCGTCAGCGCCGGCAGCGGTACCCCTTCGTCCCGCAGCCGCCGGTATATGCGCAGCCGGACTTCGGACGTGACCGGCCCCCGCCGCGTGAACTCCGAGACGCTGAAGGCCAGCGTGAATTGCAGATGCGTCGGCAGCGCGCCGGGATTGAAGAGGATCACCGGCTCCGGCACGGCCAGTACCCCTTCGCAGGCCCGCGTCTCTTCGAGCGCGATCCGCCGCACCTGCTCCAGATCCGCGTCGAAGGCCGCCAGGATCGCGACTTCGGACGTCAGCCGCAGGTCCGGCAGATTGTAGTTGATCAGGATCCCGGAGGTGATCTTCGTATTCGGAATGACCACGATGTTGTTGGCTCCGTTGCGCACCCGCGTCGTGCGCCAGCCGATATCGGTGACCACTCCTTCCTCGCCGGTGGACAGCTTGATGAAAGCGCCCAGCCCGATCGGCTCCTCGATCAGGATGTGGATCCCGGCGAAGAAATTGGCCAGCGAATCCTGCAGCGCCAGCGCCACCGCCAGACCGCCGACTCCCAACGCCGTCAGCAGCGGCGTGATGTTCACGTTGTAGAGCTTCAGCACCACGATCGCTCCCAGCGTCAGGATCAGCACCCGGATCAGCGATCGGGAGAGCCCCGAAAGCGCCAGCGCGATCCCGCGCCGCTGCCCGTGCGCCGTCAGCGCGCGGACCGAAGCGGAGGAGAGCACCAGGCTGAAGCTGAATACCAGAAACGCCACGATCGCGGTCGAAGCCCGATCCATATACTTGTCGGGGATGAGCGAGTTGTCGAGCGCGAACTGGACCGCCCCCGCGATGCACCACAGCACCGACGGGATGCGCAAAGTCTCGAGAACGATGTGTCCGAAATGGCCTTCCGCGGCCCGGCCGTAGAGCCACTTCAGCAGCCAGTGCCGGACGGCTACCAGCGCCAGCAGCGTCAGCGCGAAGACCAGCAGCGGGCGGACGTAATGGATTCCCGCCGGGTCGTTTGGCCAAAGCCACCGCTGTATCATTTCTGTACCAGTTTACGCCACCCGTCTTCGGCGCAAAACACTCCCGCGTCGATCCGCTGGTGCGCGGCGGCATGGATACCGGCCCGCCGCTGGCCGCCCTACGGCCGGAGTATCCGCCTGGCCGCCTCCATCCCGCCGGCGCGCTGGATTCCCGGAACGAAGAAGTTGTCGATGAAGTCCGCATCGCTGCCGCTGTACGCTTTCAGGTCGCTCGTCAGCGTCACCGGCGTGCCCGCGGCGGCCGCCGCGAACAGCGTCCACAGCGCCGCCTTCCCGATGCCGGTGAGCCGGATCTCTCCATAACCCGACTGCTTCAGAAAAGCCAGCGCGGTGAGGATGTCCTGCGCGCGGCAGGCGTCGTCGGTCTGGTTGAACGCGTCGAAGTGTTTCACCGAATGGTTGCGCCCCGCTTTGGCGGCGCCGGTCTGAAACGCGTCGATCAGCAGCACGGAATCGCCGCTCGACAGAATCTCCCGGGCCTCGGGGCTCCGGCGGGCGGCCTCCGCGCCCTCCGGATGGACAACCAAAGCCGCCCTCTTGCCGGCTTCGATCCAGAGCCCCGGCACGCGGTCTCCGCGGCCCTGCCGGCTGAGGACGATCTTCTCTCCGGCGCGCTCGCTCAGGACTCGGGCCGGCCATTCCGACGCCAATGCCAGCGACAGCCGCTCCCGCAGCGCGGCCGGAGTGGCGGCCGCCGATTGTTTCCCGGCCTCGGTGATCCATTGCTCCACCAGCTGGCCGTAGGTGAGCGCGTTCGCCGGCGGCGTCCGGCCCCATAGAGCCAGCATGTCCTGCAGCTTCTCCACGCGGACGTTCTTCTCGGCGAACTGCTTTTCGTCGCTGCTGCCCAGCACGCGCTTGCCGAAGAAGCGGTACATGGCCTCGCGGCTCTGCTGGTTGTAGTTGTGCGGGGCGTCGATCTGGATCATCTCGAGCTCGGACGCCTTGTCGTACAGCTCATAGATGGAGCGCAAGGCGGGATACTCCTCCCTGGGCGTGTTGCGTGTCCAGTCGCCGGTGGCCGCGATCATGAGCATCGGCCGCGGCGCCATCATGGCGCCGATCTCCAGGTTCGACGTTCCCAGCCGCAGCCCCGGCGCATTCTCGCACGGCGAGCCGCCCTGCATGATCGCCGAGATCATGTTCACCGGCGCCGAATAACGGATCCGATCGTCCACCGCCGTGGCCAGAAAGGTCTGCGTGCCGCCGCCCGAGGCGCCCGTCATCGCAATCCGGTCCGGATCCACGTCCGGAAGCGATTGCATGAAATCCACCGAGCGGAGTGAGTTCCTTAGCTGCAGTCCGAGCGGGCCGAAGGACCACAGCTGTTCCCGCGGATTGCCGAAGGCGTGCGGGGTCTGCATAGTGTCGTTGTACCCCACCATGTCGTAAGCGAACACCACGTAGCCCTGTCGGGCGAGGTTGATGGCCCGCGCCGGCGCCGAGCACAGCGTCTGATTCTCCAGCCGCCCGTAGGACCAGTGGCCGTGCGGAGTCAGCACCGCCGGGAACTTTCCGGACTTGCCCAGGGGGCGGTAAAGATTGCCGCCCAGATAATAGCCGGGCAGCGTCTGGAGCAGCACCTTCTCGATGCTGTAGTCTTTGTTCTCGATGCGGCCGAAGATCTCCGGCGCCAGCGGCCCGCGCTCCGGCATCGGCTCGAGCCCGGCGGCGAACAGGATCTGCTTGCGCAGCTTCGCGGCGCGCGCTTCCCATTCGGCGCGCGTCTTGTAGACGGGCATCCGGAAGTGGGTGTCGGTGTGGGGTACGTCCGTGTTCCGCGCGTCCCGCGAGGGAACCTGGGCGCACAAAGAGGAGGCGAGCAGCAGAGTCAAGAGTCGCACGGTAAGATTCTATCTGGCTTTTCATGCCCATGGATCTGAAAATTTTCGCGGACGTCATCCGGAGGATTCCCAAAGGCAAGGTCGCCACCTACGGGCAGGTCGCCGGTATCGCCGGATTTCCGCGGGCGGCGCGGCAGGTGGTCTGGGCGCTGAACTCGTTCCAGGGTCTGCCCTGGCACCGCGTACTGGGGGCGGGAGGAGCGATTCGACTTCCGGGTCCCCATTCCCTGGAGCAGCGCCTGCTCCTCGAAATGGAAGGCGTAGGCTTTCGCGGACGGCGGGTCGATCTGGCCCGGCATCAGTGGAAGCCCGCCGCCGGGCGCGCCGCCGGCCGTGGTATAGTCCGAAGCGTCCGGACCGGGAAATGAAGCTGGTCTTAACCGCAATCCTGCTGGCGGGCGCCGCGCGCGCGGGCGAATGGCGGCCGCTGTTCGACGGCAAGTCTCTCGACGGCTGGCGGGAGACCGCCTTCACCGGACACGGCGAGGTGCGCGTCGGCAACGGGGCGATTGTCCTGGGCGCGGGATCGCCCATGACCGGCGTCACCCGGACCGCATCCTTCCCGCGCATCGACTACGAGGTTCGCCTTGAAGGCCGCCGCATGTCGGGCAACGATTTCTTCGCCACCCTGACATTCCCTGTCGGCGACTCCTTTTGCAGCTGGGTGACGGGCGGCTGGGGCGGCGACATCGTGGGGCTCTCCAGCCTCGATGGATGGGACGCCTCCGACAACGAAACCCGCACCTACTTCAACTTCGAAAACGGGCGATGGTACGGACTGCGAATCAGGGTGACGGCCGCCCGCATCACCGCCTGGATCGACGATCGGCAGGTCGTAGACGTGGACATCACGGGCCGGTCGATCGGCCTGCGCCGGGGAGAGATCAGGCTCTCGGCGCCCTTCGGGTTCGCGTCGTATCTGAGTACCGGAGAACTGAGGAAAATCGAGTACCGCCTGCTCGGCCAGCCCTGAACCGCCCCGTCAATCCGAGCCGACTTCCACGGTCGCCCGGACGCTCGTACTGGCCCGCCTGCGAATGTCGTGCAGCTTCAGGCCGGTCAGCGCCACGGCGATAAAACCGCCGATCAGCAGCGGCAGCGTCAGCACGCCGAACATCATCAGCGAGAATCCCACCGCCGTGGATTTCGGCACGTCGAACAGCCCCAATCCCAGGACACAGAAGAACTGGTACAGGCCCGCGTTCCCCGGGGCGTTGGGAATCGCCGTGCCGAGCCGCAGCACGATGAAGACGGTGGCCGCCGCCCAAACCGACAGGTCGAGTCCGTAACCTTCCATCAGGGCCCATACCGGAACGATCTGAATCACCAGGTAGAGGAAGCTGGCCCCGGCGGTGGCCAGCATCGTGCGCAAGTTGCCCATCGCGTGCACTCCCTCCACCACGTGCCGCAAGCCGCTCGCCCAGCGGCTCTCCGACACCACCGCGTGAGCTTTTTGTTTGTGGACCGAAACAAAAATCAGCAGACCCAGGAGAAATACCAGCCCCACCGCCAGGATCTGGGTGCCGTCCACCAGGTAACCGGGCAGCGGAACCAGCCGCGTCGTGATAAACATCGCGGCGACCAGGAAGATGCCGTCCAGCACCCGCTCGATGGCCGCCGAGGCCAGCGCCAGCGTCATCGGAATGGAATTCCAGTGCGCCAGCAGGTAACAGCGAATCACTTCTCCGGTGCGCAGCGGCAGGACTTCGTTTGCATACAAGCCAATATAGATAGCCTGCACCGAGCGCCAGTAGGACGGCCGCGCCACCGGCTTCAGAAGTATATTCCAACGCCAGGCGTGCGCCAGATAAACGGAAAGATCGAAAACGATGGCCACCGACACGTACCGCCAGTCGAGCGAGGACAGGTCCGCCAGTGTTTGCTTTAGATTGAAACCGCGGAAAACCCAGATCAGGCTGAGGGCGGACAAGGTATAGCCGAGGTAGGGCCACAGCCAACCCGGCAGCTTACGCCTCGTTTTCCCCAAGTCCCGATCCATGCACGCAAAATACCTTCCAGCTTCCTATGATACCGTCTCCCGGAAATGTCCTCCTGGCGCCGAGATTGCACCTGTCCAGGGCGCCCGAAAAATTCGCTATAGGAGAACCAACCGTATGAAATCCATTCTGCGAGTATTTTTGGCCCTGCCGATGGTCGCAATCCTGATGTTCGCCCAGAACAGCTCGAGTCAAACACCCAGAAAATCCGGCCAGTCCGATAAAGGGACTCAGACAGTTCACGGAACCATCCTCGATGCAACCTGTTCTTCCGCGACGGCGTTGAGCCCCAGCGCCACCGATTCCAAGGCCCGGATGGCGGCGAAGAAGGAAGCGCTTCGCCAGTGCCAGCCCACCACCGCTACCAGTTCCTATGCCCTGCTCACCGACGACGGTCATTTCTACCGGCTCGATGAATCCGGCAATCGCGAAGTAACCAAAATCACTTCGGGTAAGAACTCGAAGAACATGAAGGTATCGGCGACGGGCAGTGTGGATGGGGATGTGCTCAAAGTCGAGTCCTTGAGCAAGATGTAAAATCATCCAGTAAAAAGTTCGTCAGAGGGGGCCGCACTTCGAGGAGGTGCGGCCCTTTTCCTGTTTGCGGTACACTCGCCGAGGGGTTCGGAAATCAGGGATGAAATCTTTTCGACGGGTGGCCGTTCTGGGCGCGGGAACGATGGGCTCGCGGATTGCAGCGCATTTCGCCAACGCGGGCATACCGGTCCTCCTGCTGGACATCGTGATACCCGGCCAACCCCAGCGCAACGCCGCGGCGCTCAAAGGCCTGGACGCGGCTATCCGGCAGAAGCCCGGCGCTTTCTTCACAGCGGACGCGGCCGGGCTGATCACCCCGGGCAACTTCGAAGACGACCTGGCCGGGATTCGCGGCTGCGACTGGGTGATCGAAGCGGTCGCCGAGAACCTGGAGATCAAGCGTTCCCTCCTGTCGAAGGTCGAAGCGGTAAGGACCCCCGGCACGATACTTTCCACCAACACCAGCGGGATTCCGCTGGTCCGGATCTCGGAGGGCTTCGGCGACGAGACGCTCCGGCATTTCCTCGGCACGCACTTTTTCAATCCGCCGCGGTACCTGCGCCTGGTGGAGGTGATTCCGGGTCCGGCGACCGAGCCCGAGATACTCGAGTCGGTTACGCGGTTCTGCGACGTCCATCTGGGCAAGGGGGTGGTCCCCTGCAAGGATACTCCGAACTTCATCGCCAACCGCATCGGCAGCTTCTTCGGCGGCACGGTCCAGAAGTTCACCGTGGACGACGATTACACCATCGAGGAAGTGGACGCGCTGACCGGATCGCTGATCGGACTGCCGAACAGCGCCAGCTACCGGCTGATGGACATCGTGGGCCTGGACATATGGGCGCACGTGGCGCGGAATCTTCACGATTCGGTTCCCGGCGACCCCTGGCGCGAGCGCTTCTTCGTTCCCGATTTCATGCAGAAGATGATCGAGCGCGGCTGGCTCGGTGAAAAGACGGGGCAGGGCTGCTACAAGCGCGTCGGCCCGGCGAAGGAGATCCACGCGATCGACTGGAAGACGCTCGATTACCATCCGGCCAAAAAGCCGCGATTCCCGTCGGCGGAGATGGCCCGCAACATAGAGGACCTGGGCCTGCGGCTGCGAACTCTGATTGCGGCGCCGGACCGGGCCGGATCGCTGCTGTGGAAGCTGTTCCGCGATCACGTGGTGTACGCCGCCGGGATGGTCCCGGAAATCTCCGGCCGCATCGTGGAGATCGACCGCGCCATGCGCTGGGGCTACGCGCACAAGCTGGGTCCGTTCGAGCTGTGGGACGCGCTGGATTTTCCGGCCACCGCGAAGCGCATCGTGAGCGACGGGCTGGCGCTGCCGGAGTCCGTGGAGAAGATGCTTTCGTCGGGCGCGGCGTCCTTCTACCGGGCCGCCGATTCGGAGGGGTGTCCGAAGACCGAGTACTTCGACTTGTGCGCGAGCCGTTTCCGGCTGCTGGAGGCGCGTCCCGGCGTCACGGCGCTGGCCGAGTTGAAACGGGCGCGCGGCGTGGTGAAGAAAAACGCCGGAGCTTCGCTGGTGGACCTGGGCGGCGGCGTGCTGTGCCTGGAGTTCCACAGCAAGATGAATTCGATCGGCGAGGACACCATAGCGATGATCCACGCCGGCATCGAGGAGACGTCGCGGAATTACCAAGCCATGATCATCGCCAATCAGGGCGAGAATTTCAGCGCCGGCGCCAATCTGATGCTGGTGCTGCTGATGGCGCAGGAGGGCGAGTGGGACGATCTGGAGATGGCGGTGCGCCGGTTCCAGCAGGCCAACATGGCGATCCGGTATTCGCCCCGGCCGGTGGTGGCGGCGCCGTTCGGGATGACGGTCGGCGGCGGTTGCGAGATCGCGATGCACGCGGCGCGCGCGCAGGCTTCGGCCGAATGTTACATGGGGCTGGTGGAAGCCGGGGTCGGACTGATCCCGGCGGGCGGCGGCTGCAAGGAAACGCTCCTGCGCACGGGCGACCTGAAGCGGGCTTTCGAGCTGATCGGATTCGCCAGGGTATCGAGCAGCGCGGCCGACGCCCGGTCGCTGGGCCTGCTGCGCGAGGCGGACGATATTTCCATGAACGCCGAGCGGCTGATCGACGACGCGAAGTCGGTGGCGCTGCAGCTGGCGCCGCACTACGCCCCGCCGGCGCCGCGGAAAGACATCCCGGTGGCGGGCGAAGCGGGTATGGCTCTGCTGAAGGTCGGAATCTACATGGCGCGGCAGGGCGGGTACATCTCCGAATACGACGCCGTGATCGGCGAGAAGCTGGCGCACGTGTTGAGCGGCGGCCGCCTGACGGGCGAGCAGAAAGTGCCCGAGCAGTACCTGCTGGACCTCGAGCGGGAGGCGTTCCTGAGCCTTTGCGGACAGCCGAAGACGCAGGAGCGCATGCAGCACATGCTCAAGACCGGCAAGCCGCTGCGCAACTGAGCGGCGTTCTATCTACCAGTAGATCTTCAGCGCCACCTGCAGCGACCGGGGATCGTTCGCCTGGCTGGTGACCTGGCCGAAGTTGATGGCGTTCAGATTCGTGCTGCCGGGGTTGAAGATCACCCGGTTCAGGAGATTGAAGGCTTCTCCCCGGAAATCCAGCCGGACGGTTTCGGTGACATGGAACGTCTTCGACAGGCTGAGGTTCTCCGACGCGCCCCAGAAGGCGCGCACCTTCGGGTTGTAGCGGGTGGCGTTGCCGAACGACGCGGCGGGCTGCGACGGGAACTGACCGGCTGGAACCAGGAAGCGGTCCTTGGCCGGGTCGAAGGAATCGCCCGCCAGCGGCGCCCGCCAGTTTTCGTAGCCGTCCACCTGCGGGCGGGTGATGGCATTGAAGATCGGCAGCGGGTTGTTGCGCTGGAGGGCGATCGGCGTGCCGCTGTTGTAGACCTGGATCCCGGCCAGGCGCCAGCCGCCGATCACCTGGCTCAGCAGGCCGTGCGTGAACCATTTCTGCCCGCGGCCGAACGGCAGGTTATAGATCGTCGAGAATTTGAACGTGTGGGTGCGATCGTACTGGCCGATCGATTTTTCCAGCCGGCGGTTGTACTGATCCTGCGCGGCGGTAGCCGAGTTGGCGAAGTAGGTATCGGAATCGGTCAGCAGTTTCGAGAACAGGTAGCTCCATTGAATGGTGACATCGCGCGAGAAGCGGCGGTTGGCCTTGACGAGCAAGGCATGATACGCGGAGTGGCCGCTCTTGTCGCCGTTCTGGGGGCCGGTCGAAATGGTCGAATACTGCGGGAAGGGCCGCAGGGCCTGGTTGACTGTCCGCAGCTGCTGGCTCGAGAAGCTGGGATACGGTGAACCGATCCCGGCGTTTTGGGCGGTCGCGGAGTTGATGTCGGCGCGCAGGATGTTCAACGCCTGAGTCGCGCCGAATTTGGCCACCAGGCCGTTGAAGGTCGCGGTCGGAACCTGGTTGTAATTCAGAATGCCGGACTGCAAATGCGTGCCGACGGTGGCGTTGTAGCCGATGTCGAGGACGGTATTCTTCGACACCTGCCGCTGGACGCTCAGTGTCCAGGACAGGTTCTCCGGAGCGCGTGTCGCGTCCTGTCCCTGCCACCAGTCCACCGTGTTGCCGTTCGAAAACGCCGGATCGATGAGCGGCGGGAGTTTGTAGGAGGGCAGGCCTTCGTCCAGTTTGAAGGTCGGCTGGACACCCTGGCTGGTGTTGTCGAACTGGTATTGCCCGATGAATCCGGCGAAGTGTCCGCTGCCCTGCACGGCGGTGATGCGGGAGTAGCTGATGCCGAAGCCGGTGCGGATGGTGGTCCTGTCGTTCAGCGAGTAGGCGGCTCCGATGCGCGGGCCGATGCCGCCGTACCACCCCGGCACCAGGCTGCGCGTGTTCTCGCGCCCCGGTCCGAAGCCGGCAAACCACAGCGCTCCCGGACGGCCGTCGGCGCCGGGATTGGGACGCGTGGGATTGAAATCCGAGTACTCGTCTTTGGCGTTGACCGGCGGCAGCGTGAAATCGTAGCGGACGCCGAGATTGACGATCAGCTTGCGGGTGACGCGCCAGTCGTCCTGGACATAAAAACCGAAATACGGATATTTCTGCGCCACGTACCGAATGGTCTCCGTGCGGCCGAGAATCGCGTCGCCGATGAGGAAGGAGGCGAACGAACTGCCGCCGCTGGCCGGGAACGTGGTCAGGCCCGGAATGCTGGTGCTGAGGAAGCTGAAATCGGCGCGGCCCCCGATGTCCTGCTGGCCGAATCCGTTGGCGTTCTGATTCTGGTGCTGGAAGCCGAATTTGAAGGTATGCGATTTCCGGATGTAGCTCAGATCGTTCTTGATGCCCCAGCCCGGCTGATCGGTGCCGTTGTAGGACGTGGAGCCCCAGACGGTGAATTCGGTGAAGTTGATGGTGGGGAAGTTCTGGTTGCAATCCACCACGTTCTTGATGCAGACCTTGTCTTTCCAGTTCTTGTCCACGTTGGCCGAGTAGCTGTTTTTGGTGAACGTATTTCTGGCGTAGGAGAAGTGGTTGATCATGCTGGGCGAGATGGTCCAGTCATGCGAGAAGCGGTAGGCGGCCGTGTCCCAGGCCTGAATCTGGCCGTTCCAGAGAGGCTCGGGCAGGCCGGGGGCGCCGCCGGGACCCGGCTTGTTCTCGAACGAGGTCGCATTCCAGAGGAAACTGACCCGGTGCTTGGAGCCGATGAGCTGGTCGCCCTTGGCGCTCCACTTGTCGGTCGGACGAATCAGGGTGCCGCCGGGCACCAGGTAGTTGCTGGTCACGTAGTTGCGGTTGCCGGGGACGCCGCCGCGGTTGGGCAGCACGAACTGCGTCTGGTTGGCGATGGCGCTGGCGGTCCTCGAAATGCGGTTGGCCGGAATCTGATTGTTGGGGAAGACGTCGCGGGTGAAGCCGCTGCCCTGCGCGCGGGTCGTGCCCGGATCGTAAACCGGGATCAGCTTGTTGCCCGGATCCACCCAATATTGAAAATCGCCCTTGTACATTTCCGGCGTGGGAATCGAAAGAACCGTGTTGTTGGCGCCGACGCGGTTGCGGAAGCCTTCGTAGGAGACGAAGAAGAACGTCTTGTTCCGGCCGTTGTAGACTTTCGGAATCCAGATCGGTCCGGCGGCCGTAAAGCCGAAATCATTCTGCCGGTAAATGGAACGGGTTCGGGCGAAAAAGCCGCGGGCATCGAAGACATCGTTGCGCAGAAAGTCGTAGGTGGAGCCGTGAAATTTGTTGGTTCCGGACTTGGAGGCGAAGGTCATGACTCCGCCGCCGGCCTGTCCGTACTCGGCCTTGAAACCGTTGGTGTCGACCGTGAACTCGGTCAAGGCATCGAGCGACGGCGTGTTGAGAGCCGCCTCGGCCGTATCGCCGGAGCGATTGGTGCCCACGCTGTAGCCGTCGAGGGTGGCGTCCCAGGCGGCCACCTGCCCGCCGCCAAGCGACAGAGCCTGGCCGGCGCCTTGGGCTTCGGGGACCACGGCCACCAGGTTGAACGGGCTGCGCATGTCGCCGGCGACCTGTAGCGGCAGCTCGTCGACCATCTTGTTCTCGACCTGCGTCGAAACCTTGGCGTCGTCGGTCTGGATGGTCGCGATGGCGGCGGATACTTCGATCTGTTCGGAAACCTGCCCGAGTTGGAGCTGCGCATCCACGCGCACGGTGGTGGAGGCGGCCACGCCGATATTCTGCCGCACCAGCTGTTTGAATCCGGGCGCCATAACCTCGATCCGGTACGAGCCGGGCGGCAGGTTGGCCGCGTTGTATTCGCCCTTGCTGGTAGCCACCAGCCGGGTGGTGGCGTTGGTGTCCTGGTGGATGACCAACAGATTGGCGGAAGCGACCGCGGCGCCGGTGGGGTCGGTGACGATTCCTGTGATGTTGCCGCGCTCGCTCTGGGCAAACACCGCCATCGCCGTGGCCAGCAATAGCGTCAGTTTTCTCGTTGTCTGCATGGTGGAGAATCCCCTTGTGGAATGTGGCTAGGTATATCAAACTTGGCCTCTTCTTGGCAAGGACTCCGCGCACTGTAGCGTTAAGGCGACTGGCAGCGGCGGCTGCGGCGTACATCCGTCGGGGACCTGCCGGGCCGCCGGATTCATGACATAATCGCTCGAAGGAAACGGGCTGAATCAGGACCTTCAGCGCTGTCGAAAAAGGAGTCCAGGAAAATGAAAGCGCTTTACTGCGCCGCTTTTGCGCTCGCCATCGGCGCCGCTGTCGTCACCGCGCAGACGATTACCGGTTCGATCGTGGGGTCGGTGAAGGACGCGTCGGGGCTCCCGGTCATGGGCGCCGAGATCAAAGTCGTCCAGAAGTCGACCGGCGTGACCAGGCAGTCGCAAAGCAGCGACCGCGGCGACTTCGCATTTCCGGGAATGCCGCCGGGAGATTATTCGCTCACCATCAAGGCGCCGGGATTCAAGACGGTCGAGCAGACGTCGCTGAACCTGTCCGCATCGGAGACGCTGCCGGTAGGCGCCATCACGCTCGAAGTGGGAAACGTCGCCGAGACGATCACCGTAACGACGCAAGGGGTAGTGGTCCAGACCGCCAGCAGCGAGCGCTCCGGCGTGGTCACGGGAAGCCAGGTCGAGAATATTCAGATCCGGGGCCGAAACGTGATGAGCCTGCTGAACCTGCTGCCGGGGGTGGTCGCGCCGGCTGAGCCGGATTCGGTGAACCGCGCCTGGGGCGGGTTCGTCAACGGCAATCGCACCGATTCCAACAGCCTGTCCATCGACGGCATGGGGCAAAACCAGATCGGGGCCGGCCGGAATCTGCTGCTGACCGTGAGTCAGGATTCGGTGTCGGAAGTAAAGATTCTGCTGAGTAACTACCAGGCCGAATACGGCCGCTTCTCCGGCGCCAACGTGCAGGTGATCACCAAGTCCGGCACGCGCGATTTCCACGGGCTGTTCTCCTATTTCAAGCGCCACGAGCAGTTCAACGCCAATACCTTCTTCAACAACCGCCTGGGAATCGTCAAGCCGCGCTACCGGTACAATACCTGGAATTACAACGTCGGCGGGCCGATTTACATCCCTGGCAAGTTCAACCGCAACCGGGACAAGCTCTTTTTCTTCTGGTCGCAGGAATTCTGGCCCGTCAAGACCACCAATTCCGGGAGACAGGCGACCATGCCGACGGCGCTCGAGCGCGCGGGCGACTTCTCCCAGTCGGTGGACCAGAACGGGGTCCGCATTCCCGTGGTGGATCCGGTCACGCGCCAGCCCTTCCCCGGCAACGTGGTCCCGGCCAGCCGTCTGGACCCGAGCGGCCAGGCGCTGCTGAAGCTCTTCCCGACGCCGAATTTCTTCGACCGCGGCATTTCCGCGGGCCGCTACAACTATGTGTTCAATTCCGAATCGTCCATACCGCAGAAGCTGGAGACGCTGAAGGTCGATTACAACCTCAGCTCCAAGCACATGTTCTTTTTAAGCTATCTGTTCCAGACCGACGATCAGAGCGGCTACTCGGCGCCGGCCGGCGGCGGGCAGACCTGGAACCAGTTTCTGCTGCATTACTGGACCTATCCGAAGCAGGGAGTTCTGCGGTATCAATACCTGCACTCGCCGACGCTGGTGAACGAGCTATACGCCGGCGTGAACGGGCGGCGGGAAGGGCTCGATTACTCGCAGAGCGAGCTGGAAAAGAACCAGCGGGACAAGCTCGGCTTTACGGTCGGGCAGTTCCGGCCGCAAATCAATCCGTTCAACGTCATGCCAAATGTGACCTTCGGCGGCATTCCGGGGGCCGTAGGTCTGAGCTATGACAACCGGTTTCCGCTGGTCAGCGCACGGCTGCTGATCGTTCTCACCGACACGCTGACCAAGACCTGGGGCAAGCATATTTTCAAGGCGGGGATCAACGCGGAGCGCGAGAACTCCACGGGCCAGTCCGCCAACGACTTCAACGGGCGCTTCGATTTTTCGCGCAACGTGAACAATCCTCTCGATTCGGGGCATCCCTACTCGAACGCGCTGCTGGGAGTCTTCAATACCTACAACGAGTCCACTACCGTGCCCGGCCGCACCATCTGGGATACGAATATCGAATGGTTCTTCCAGGACAACTGGAAGGTGAGTCGCCGCCTGACCCTCGATCTCGGCGTGCGATTCTATTCGCTGGGACCGCATTATCAGACCGACGACAAGGTCTCGACTTTTGCTCCCTCACGTTTTGACCGGTCGCAGATGGTACAGCTGGTCCGTCCGGCGACGGTGAACGGGCAACGGGTCGGGGTAAACCCGGCCACGGGGGCCGTTTTGCCGGCCGCCGCCATCGGCGCCATCGCTCCCGGATCGGGCCTGGAATCGAACGGCATGGTAGTGCCGGCTTTCGACAACACCTATCCGCGCGGTTTGTTTGAAGATCCCGGGGTGCATGCGGCGCCTCGTATCGGTTTCGCCTGGGATCCTTTCGGCCATGGCAAAACCGCGGTGCGGGGCGGCTTCGGCATGTTCTACAACCGCAACGACGCCACTGCCGGTCCGAATGTGCAGCCGCCGCTGCTGTCGAATCCCACTATTTTCTACGGAACCTTTCAGAACTTCCGTTCCTCGACGGGTTTGTCGTTCCCGCAGGCCGTCACCGGTATCGACCGCACGCCGAAACAGCCCAGCTCGATGAACGTGAGTATGTCGGTGCAGCAGAATATCGGCTGGGGCACGGTGGTCGATGTCGGATACGTGGGCACGCTGGGGCGGAACATGCTTTGGAGCCGGAATTTGAACCCCGTGCCGATGGGCGCCAATTTCGATCCGAAGAACGCGGATCCGACCAACCCGCGCGTGCCGCTGCCGGCGTCCTTCCTGCGGCCGATTCTGGGGTACGCCGATATCGATTTCGGAGAGTTCGCCTCTACTTCGAACTACCACTCGCTGCAGGTACAAGGGAACCGGCGTTTCGGCAAGGGCCTGGACTTCGGGGCCTCCTGGACCTGGTCGAAGACGATGGATTTCGCCGACGACGACGCGGTGGCGGTCGCGGTGCTGGTTCCGCTTCGCCAGTGGAACTACGGGCTGGCCAGCTTCGACCGGACCCATGTTTTCCGCATCAACTACGTCTGGGCGCTGCCGGAGAAAGCGTGGTCGATGCGCCCGGCGCGGTGGGTCCTGAACGGCTGGCAGCTTTCGGGAATCACCAGTTTCGTCAGCGGCGCGCCGCTGGCCATCGGCTACTCGTTCGTGAACGCGACGGACATTACGGGCACGGCGTCACAGGGCGCGCGGGTGGTCCTGACGGGAAATCCGGCGCTGCCGAAAGGGGATCGCACCTTTTCCCGCAACTTCAATACGGATGTGGTCAAGGCGCCCGCCGTCGGCACCATCGGCAATGCCGGCCGGTACAATCTTCGCGGGCCGGGGATCAATAACTGGGACATTTCGCTGCTGAAGAACATCCCGGTGGGAGAGCGGGTCAAGCTGCAATTCCGCAGCGAGTTTTACAATGCGTTCAATCATACGCAGTTCAACGGCCTGGACGTGGCCGCCCGCTTTGACGGCCAGGGGAGGCAGGTCAACGCGCGCTTCGGCGAGTTCACCGGCGCCCTGACGCCGAGGATCATTCAACTGGCGGTGCGCGCCAGCTTCTGATTTCCCGGCGCGCTGTAGGCGCGGGCTGTCGCGGCCGTCATCCGCCCGGGCCGGGTGAGCGCGCCACACGGGCGCGGCGATCTTTTAGTACATTCAGGATGGACCGATGAAATCGACTTTCATGGTGGCCTTGTCCTGTTTGGCCATCTCCTGCAGCCGCCCGCCTATGCGGAACACCAGACTAGACCCACACTCGTTTTCCAACCCCGACCAGATCGAAGCCCAAGAGCTCGACCTCGATTGCGACGTGCTGTTCGACCGCAAAATCCTGCAGGCCACGGCCACGCTCACGGTAGCCCGCCATGCCGGCGGCGAAGACGCGCCCCTCATCCTGGACACCCGAAACCTGAATATCGAGAAGGTGGAGGCGGCCGGCGAGGGCGGTTCTTTTTCCAAGGCGAAATTCTCCCTCGGCGCGAGCGATCCGATTCTGGGCGCCCCGCTGACGGTCACTCTCCCCGCCGGCGCGACGCGGGTGCGCATCCGGTATTCGACCAGTCCCGGAGCGTCGGCCCTGCAGTGGCTCGATCCGCCGCAGACGGCAGGCAAGAAGCGGCCGTTCCTGTTCACTCAATCCCAGGCCATCCACGCCCGCAGCTGGATTCCGCTGCAGGATACGCCCGGCGTGCGGATGCGCTACACGGCGCGGGTGCGGACGCCCGGGGACCTGCGGGCGGTGATGTCGGCCGCCAACGATCCCCACGCGCCGCGCACGGGCCAGTACAGCTTCCGGCAGCCGCAGCCGATACCGTCCTACCTGATCGCGCTGGCCGCCGGGGACCTGGAATTTCGCGCCATGGGCAGCCGCACCGGGGTCTGGGCCGAGCCTCCGGTGGTCGAGCGGGCCGCCCGGGAATTCGAAGACACCGAGCAGATGCTGAAGGCCGCGCAGGAGCTGTACGGCCCCTATCGATGGGGCCGTTACGATCTGCTGGTGCTGCCGCCCAGCTTCCCCTACGGCGGGATGGAAAATCCGGAGCTGACCTTCGCCACGCCCACCATCCTGGCGGGGGACAAGAGCCTGATCTCGCTGGTGGCGCACGAGCTGGCGCATTCCTGGTCCGGCAACCTGGTGACCAACGCCACCTGGAGCGACTTCTGGCTGAACGAGGGCTTCACGGTCTACGTGGAGCGCCGGATTCTCGAAAAAGTATACGGCCGCCCGCGCGAGGAGATGGAAGCGGCGCTCGGCCGGCAGGAGCTGGAGCGCGAAATGTCCAGGGTGCCGGCGCGCGACCAAATACTGCACATCGACTTGAAAGGCCGCGATCCCGACGACGGCGTCACCTCCGTGCCCTACGAAAAAGGCGCGCTGCTGCTGCGCAGCCTGGAGCAGGCCTTCGGACGCGACCGCTTCGACAAGTTCCTGCGGGAGTATTTCGACCACTTTTCCTTCCAAAGCATCACCACCGCGACCTTCGTGGATTATCTGAAGCAACATCTGCCCGGCGCGCAGGACAAGGCGCCGCTCGAGGAATGGCTGAACAAGCCGGGTCTGCCCGAATCCGCGCCGCGCCCCGTTTCCGATGCGTTCACCAAGGT
The DNA here is from genome assembly GCA_035495815.1 of Bryobacteraceae bacterium. Lineage (GTDB taxonomy): Bacteria > Acidobacteriota > Terriglobia > Bryobacterales > Bryobacteraceae > DATJFH01. The sequence goes on along the minus strand of DATJFH010000376.1, from coordinate 1,213 downwards.
GGCGGAGCAGGCGCGTCGATTTGCCGGCGGCGAAATCTCCGCGGCGAAAATCCGGACGGGCGGGTGGAGCACGCACGAATGGCTGCACTTCCTCGAGTCCCTGCCTCAGCAAATGACCGCCGGGCAGATGCTCGAGCTGGACAAGGCGTTCTCCCTGACCCGCTCGGGGAACTCCGAAATCCTGCAGCAGTGGCTGCTGATCGCGGTCCGGAACCAGTATGAGCCGGCGTCGGCGCGTCTCGAAGAATTTCTGACATCGGTGGGCCGCCGGAAATATCTGAAGCCTCTGTACACGGAGCTGGTCAAGACGCCGGCGGGCCGCGTCCGCGCGCGGGAGATTTACCGGAAGGCGCGCCCGGGCTACCACCCGATCGCCGTCACCACCATCGACGGGATCGTCAAGTAATGCATCGGGCGCCGCTGCTCGGGAAACTGGCCCGCTACGCGCCGGACGCGGGACATGAAGCTGAAATGGCGGACCGGATGCGGCGGTTCGTTCTGGAGCATGCCGATTGCTTCGAGCGGTCGCTGCTGAGCGGTCATATCACGGCCTCGGCCTGGATCGTGAACCCGGGCCGAACCCATGCGCTGCTGACGCTCCATCGCAAGCTCGACAAGTGGCTTCAGCCGGGCGGCCACGCCGACGGGGACCCGGACGTGCTGCGGGTGGCGCTGCGGGAGGCGCGCGAAGAATCGAATCTGACGGAGATCCGGGTGGTTTCCGGGGACATCTTCGACGTGGATATCCACACGATCCCGGCGCGTGGAGCCGTGCCGGAGCACCTGCACTACGACGTCCGGTTCCTGTTCGAGGCGTCACCGCTCGAGCCGCTGATTGTCAGCGGCGAATCGCACGCGCTGGCCTGGGTGGAGATGGAGCGGATCGAACAGCTCAACCCGGAGCCGTCGTTGACCCGCATGGCCGCCAAAACGCGGCGCAGGTAAGCGCGGGGCCGGCGAGTCGGGCGGCGGCGCCCGGGAAATCCGCATGGTTCTTACTGGAATCGGCGGCGGTAGAAAAGCTATGATTCTGTATCGGGGAGAGATGAGAATGAAGGTCGCGTCGATGACCGATCAGGGACGTGTGCGCCATTCCAACCAGGACAGCGTCTTTGCGGACGTCGGGATGGGATTGCTCATCGTGGCCGACGGCATGGGGGGGCACAAGGGCGGGGAAGTCGCCAGCCGGATCGCCGTCGAAACCATCTCCCGG
>DATJFH010000375.1:0-8245 GCA_035495815.1 Bryobacteraceae bacterium | reverse complement strand
AAGACTATCGAATTCAAAGAGCGTCTGGCGAAGGGCGCGACTCTCGATGAGCTGCTGGTCGAAGCTTTTGCGGTAGTTCGCGAAGCAGGGCGCCGCGTGCTCAACATGCGGCACTTCGACGAGCAGCTGATCGGCGGCATCGTTCTGCACCAGGGTAAGATCGCGGAGATGAAGACCGGCGAAGGAAAAACGCTGGTGGCCACGCTGCCCGTCTATCTGAATGCTCTCGAAGGGAAAGGCGTCCACGTTGTAACCGTCAACGATTACCTGGCCAAACGCGACTCCGAATGGATGGGCCGCATCTACCGCTTCCTCGGCCTCACCGTGGGCGTGATCGTCCATGACCTCGATGACGCGGAGCGCAAGCAGAATTACAACTGCGATATCACGTACGGCACCAATAACGAATACGGCTTCGATTATCTCCGCGACAACATGAAATTCCGTATCGATGACTGCGTGCAGCGCGGGCACCATTACGCCATCGTCGACGAAGTCGATTCGATCCTCATCGACGAATCCCGCACGCCGCTCATCATTTCCGGTCCGAGCGAGGAATCGACCGACAAATATTACAAGATCAACCGCATCATCCCGAAGCTGGAGAAGGGCGAAGTTCACGACGGCAAGGAGCCGGGCGAGAAGTGGACTACCGGCGATTATACGGTGGACGAGAAACATCGCAGCGTCGCCCTCACCGAGCAGGGCGTGACGAAGGTCGAAAAGCTGCTGGGGATCGAGAACCTGTACGATCCGGCCATGATCGAGACCAACCATCACGTGCAGCAGAGCCTGCGCGCGCACGTGCTGTATCTCAAAGACCGGGAGTACGTGGTCAAGGACGGCCAGGTCATCATCGTCGACGAGTTCACCGGACGCCTCATGCCGGGACGGCGCTGGAGCGACGGCCTGCACCAGGCGGTCGAAGCCAAGGAAGGAGTCAAGATCGAGCGTGAGAACCAGACTCTGGCCACGATCACCTTCCAGAATTACTTCCGCATGTACAAAAAGCTGGCCGGCATGACCGGTACAGCCGAAACGGAAGCGGCGGAATTCAATAAGACGTACAAGCTGGACGTGACCGTAGTGCCGACGCACATGCCGATGGTGCGCCTGGACCATACGGACCTGGTCTACCGCACCGAAGAAGAAAAATTCCGCAACGCGGCCAAAGAGATCAAGGAGCGGCACGAGCTGGGCCAGCCGGTTCTGGTGGGTACGATTTCGGTCGAAAAATCGGAGCGGCTGTCGGGAATTCTGAAACGGATGGGCGTCCGGCACGAAGTGCTCAACGCCAAGAATCACGAGCGCGAGGCGAGCATCGTGGCCCAGGCGGGGCGCAAGGGCGCCGTCACCGTCTCCACCAACATGGCCGGCCGAGGGACGGATATTTTGCTGGGCGGCAACGCCGAGGTGCAGGCCCGGGAATTCCTTCGGAAGCAGAACAAAGACCCTGAACAGATGCCGAAGGAGGAGTGGCAGGAAGTGCTGGCCCGGTTCAAGGCGGAGACCGATAAAGATCACGAAGACGTGGTGGCGCTAGGCGGACTGCATATCGTCGCCACGGAACGGCACGAATCGCGGCGCATCGATAACCAGCTCCGCGGACGCGCCGGCCGCCAGGGCGACCCCGGCAGCTCCCGTTTCTATCTTTCCCTGCAGGATGATCTGCTGCGCATCTTCGGCGGGGAGCGGATGCAGAAGCTGATGCTGCGGCTGGGCATGGAAGAGGACATGCCCATCGAGTCCAAGCTCATTACCAAGCGCATCGCCGCCGCCCAGAAGGCGGTCGAAGTACAGAACTTCGAGGCCCGCAAACACCTCCTCGAATACGACGATGTGATGAACAAGCAGCGCCAGGCCGTCTATGGGATGCGCCGGCAACTGCTCGAAGGCGTCGAACAGAAGGACCGGGTCAATGAAATGGCGCGTGGTATCGTCGGCAGCTTCGTCGATCTGCGCTGCCCGGAAAATATCCACGTCGATAATTACGACCTGGACGGTTTCCGTACCGACGTGCTCAGCCAGTTCGGGGTGAAGCTGGACCTGAACGAGCTGCGCCAGATGAACCGGGTCGAGATCGAGGACTACGCCGTCGACCTCCTGATGAAAAAGTACCAGGAGAAGGAAGACCTGATCGGCGCCGACATTATGCGCCAGACAGAGCGCATGGTGATGCTGCAGGTGATCGACGATCAGTGGAAGGATCACCTGCTTTCCATGGATCACCTGAAGGAAGGCATCGGGCTGCGCGGCTACGGCCAGAAAGATCCGCTGGTCGAGTACAAGAAGGAATCCTTCGACCTGTTCCAGGCCATGATGGAACGTATCGAGGACGAGAGTATCCGCTACCTCTTTTTCCTGCAGGTCGCGCAGGGCGAGCGCCCCGAGCTGCCGTTCCCCGAAGAGGAGGAATGGGAGGAAGAGGAGGAGGAAACGGCCGCAATGCCGAACGCCGAAGAGAGGGCCGCGGCGCAATCCAACATCCAGGATTTCACGCGCAATATTCAGCGCAAAAAGGATAAAGAACTGGCTGAGCTGCAGTTCGTAGGCGGTGATACGTCTGGAAACGGCCATAAACAGGCGATTAATAACAGCAAAGTCGGCCGGAACGACCCCTGTCCTTGCGGTAGCGGCAAAAAGTACAAGAAGTGCCACGGACAGGCTGCTTAATCATGTTTCATCATTCCGAAAAGCGACGTTCCGGAAGGCAGCTGATGAATGCCCTCGGCTTTCTCCTCCTGGCCGTCCCCGCCATGGGAGGCATCTGGCCGGAGCAGTTCGGTCAGGCGAAGCGGGTTTCAGTCAGGCCGGGGCCGGTAACCGGCCAGAAGCTCTGGTCCGAATACGGGCTCCAGGACGCCGAACAGGCGCAGTACGAGGGAGCCGGCGATAAGTTCACCGCCACCGCGTACCGGCTTCAGGACTCGACCGGCGCGCTCGGCGCATTCGACTGGCAGCGGCCGAAAAACGCCAAGCAAAGCCAGTTAGGCAAGCTGGCTGTCGACACGGCGGATGGCGCCATGCTGGCGCATGGCAACTATCTTCTGGTATTTGAAGGGCATAGCCCGAAGTTCGGGGAGCTCGAGCCGCTCTTACAGAACCTGCCCAAGCTCGACCAGTCCCCGCTGCCTTCTCTGAAGGATAATCTGCCTGCGGAGGGTCTGGTTCCGAACTCGGAGCGCTACGTGGTAGGTCCCGCCGGGCTCGACGACTTCTATCCCGGCATTCCCGCCGGGGTGGCCGGTTTCCACCTGGGGTCGGAAGCCCAGATCGGCAGTTTCAGTGTCGCTGGCGAAACGATGAAACTGGCAATCTTCTCCTATCCCACGCCGAACATCGCACGGGAGCGTTTGGCGGAGATGGAGAAGCTGCCTGGAGCGGTGGCTAAGCGAAGCGGACCGCTGGTCGCGGTGATTCTTTCTCCCAAGAGCGCCGACGGCGCCGAGCGCTTGCTGTCCCAGGTCCGGTACCAGGCGTCGATTTCCTGGAGCCAGTACGTACCGACGCGACGAGATAATATCGGGGACTTGATCATCAATGCTTTCATTCTGATAGGAGTATTGTTGGCGTTTTCGACCGTGGCCGGACTGGCCTTCGGCGGCATCCGAATGGCCCGACGGGCGCGCCAGGGCGGCGAACCCGAGGCCATGACGGTGCTCCATCTAGGCGATCAGTAACCGGCTACTTATCTTCGCCTTAGACACGAAAACGGCATGCTTCAAAAGACCTTGAGGTCCTTATTTCAACAACCTGTGGAAAATCTGTGAGAATCCCAACTACTCCCGAATCTGTGGCTTATCGCCACATTTGAGGCTCCGGAATTTTTCCCTTGACTCGAATCGCCGTAGGAAATACTATTCAATCACGAAAGTTTTTGACGGTTGCGATTCCGTCGAAAATGATTCTCCCATAACATAGCCCCTGGTAGAACAGGGGAAAGGAATGCCCACCCGAAAGGTGGGCATTTTCATTTCCCGGAGCCGCTGTGGAATAGCGTTGGAAGGCCCTACGGGGGCTCAGGACGCTTTAAAGCCTGGTCACCGGAATGGATGCTGAGCCGTACAACCTGCCGGCCTTGACTGTCGCCACAGGCAGCAGCTTCCGATGGGCAACCCTGGTTTCAGGAGCGCCAGTACCCGCAAAAGACTCCGTCAGGTCGAAGTCCCCTTCGAGCACCTGGAAAACGGCGACATCCGCTTCGGCTCCCGGCTGCAGAGTACCGGGTTTATTCGGGAAACGGAACGTCCGTGCAGGATTGATGGTGGCGCGTTCGATGACCTGGTCGAGGGCCATTCCCAGGTGCAGGAACTTGGATAGTGTCGTGGCCAGATCGAAAACCGGTCCAGCCACGTTGAACTGGTGTACATCGCTGGAAATGGTGCCCGGCAGCACACCCTCCTTCATGGCGGCTTCCATCACCCGCCAGGAAAAGCTGCCGCGGCCATGGCCGACATCGAGCCGGACGCCGTTCTCGACCGCTTTTCGCACTTCCGGCAGCACGCGTCCCCTGCCGTCCAGGATCCCGTTGGACCTCCCGTGGAAAGAGTGGGTGATCACGTCACCGGGGCGCAACTCCTTCAGAATGGCGGGCAGGGGCGAGGCGGTGTCGCCGATATGGGCCATCACGGGCAGCCCGGCTGCTTCCGCGGCTTCGCGAGCCAGGCGCAGGGCCGCGATATCGTGGTCTCCTGCGATGTTCCGGGAAAGCCGGACTTTCATCCCCAGGATCACGTCGCGGTTTCGCTCAATCGTCCGGACCGCGAGCTTGGCGTTGGCATAGCGCAAATCGAGCAGCTCGCCCCATTCGTTGTCCTCGGAAAGCGTGGACTGGCCGACCACCGAGATGTTGAGCAGCGCGAACACCCGGGTCTCGGCGGTTTGAATCACCAGGCGGCGAAAGCCGGGGAAGGTGTGGGCTCCGGCCGAACCTGCGTCCAGGACGGTGGTGGCTCCCTTGGCAATGCAGTTCGGATCGGCGGGAATACCGAGCGGCGCGACACCGTCATAAACGTGGACATGAATGTCGACCAGTCCGGGCGTGACGATCCTGCCGCGCGCGTCCAGAGTGATCCGCGCCTCGGAGGCGGGAATGTCCGAAGCCAGGCGTACGATTTTTTCAGCGGAGATGGCGACGTCCCGGAGTGCGGAAACCGATTGGGACGGGTCCACCACGCGGCCGCCTTTGATCAGCAGGTCATAACGGAAAGCCTGGGAGCCCAGGGGCGCGGCCAAGCCGCAGAGAAAAGGCAGGAACTCTCGCCGCGTCCGCATGGTACGGCCATTGTATTATGTCCGGCAGCTCGCCACCGGAATCAATTCAGGCGGCCGCGTCCTGGCCGAGCTCATCGGCGAAACAACCCAGGATCGACGACATCTCACCAAGCGCATTGCGGGCCAGTATGTGTTGGCCGTTGTAGCGGGTCATCTTATACCAGACCTGCATCGCTCTGTAATCGATCTGCAGCAGACGGTGCTCGATGGACTCTCCGGCGGTGGCATGGCTCAGGAGCTCAGTGAGCATTTTGTAGTCGTTTTCAAGACCCTGATGCACCAGGTCGAGCGCCGACAGCGCGGGCTCGGCGCGCAGCGACGCCGCAGCCTGCGGGTAGCTCAGCCGTATGGTCGAAGTAACCTTGACCGCATACTCGGTCTGACTTCTCTGGGCCAGAATCAACAGACAAGTTTGCCGGAACCAGTAGAAAAACGCCATCAACGAGGCGATAATGATTACAAAGCTAGCGATCACGCGTAAAGTCTCTGACCTACCATTGAACCGACAGAATACCAAGCGGAGTAGGAGGCGACAATAGGACTTTTGTCCTATTTCGTACTAATGTCCGGGCCTCAGTCCAGTACGGAAGTACCGGAAAAAAAATAAGTGGAGTCACCACCTCATAATTGAACCCGGGGATCGGCCTGAAGCGAATTCCAGTAAGCCAGCCCGGCCGGCGTCAAGGTGCTCGTAAACGGTATGATGCCCGACTCCGCTTCGCCTACGGGGAAATCCGCCAAGTCGACGATCCCTTCCGTGGAGAGGCTGACAAACACCTCGCGCAACTGACGCTCGTCAGTCAACTGCGGCAGACCGAGCCTCAAAGCGGAATACCACTCGACCATCTCCTCTTTGTAATGGCCGCCATAGTGGGCCAGGACGCTGATGATGGCGAACTCCAGCCTGCGAAAAAGAGCGGTTTCCCGATCGTCCAATGCTCGCGCCTCTCCGCTTTGTATCATTTTTCGATCGCGAAATCCGGTCTGCATTTTTATGATAAAGCCGGTCCCTAAAACTCACAATAGGAAGGGTGTACTACGGCAAAAATGAGGGTTTTATCGGGCTGCGCGCTTTTTAATCTGGCAAGAAGAATGCTCTAGGTCATTTCGGCCTGGTCTTCTCAGCTTGCAGGAACGCCAGCAGATCGGTCAGTTCCGTTTTATTCAGCGACTCGTCAAAGCCTTCCGGCATCAGCGAAACATTCGACCGCGCAATCTTCCGGATACGGCTGCGCGGGATGCGAATCTCGCCATTAGGCCCGGTGACCAGCGTCACCGCGTCGGCCGTCTGCCTGCGCATGACGCCGGAAATCCGTTCGGTATCGGTATCGACGTTGTAGACTTCATGCCCCGGCACGAAGCTGGCGCTGGGAAAGACGATGGCTTCGAGCAGATCGTGTCCTGAGCGGATGGCGCCGATGCCGGTGAGGTCCGGTCCGACGTGTCCTCCTTCGCGGCCGATGGTGTGGCAGCTGTAGCAGGCCACGGTCTCGCCGAAGAAGATGCGCCGGCCGCGTCCGGCGTCCCCGCCTGCCGTCAGCAGCGGTTCCAGTTTCCGCAGCCTGTCGATGCGGACTTTTTCCGCGGCCCGCAGCGACTGGAGCAGCGGCGCCGATTCGTCGCGCACCGAGTCAGGGTACCCAGAGAGGAGCGTCTTGACCCGATCCTCGCCCAAAGTGCCGAGCGCCGCGGGCGACTTCTTCAGCAGCTGAACCAGAGCCGCGCCCACCTCCTGGTCATGGGACGACCGGAAGCACTCGAGCACGGTCGAGAGCGTGAGCGGATCGGCCTGCGGCAGCCGCTGGCGTGCGAGCAGCAGCAGATCGGATTTTGGCGGCGCGGAGCGGGCCAGCGTCTGCGCCGCGGTCTGGCGCAGAATCGCGTCGGCTTTCGGACTCAGCTTGGAAATGAGAAACGTGTACTGTTCACCGTCGAGCCGGGGCGCGAGCGCTGCCAGAGCCGCCATGCGGACCGTGTCCGGCGCCGCCGCATCGTTTCCGATCCGAACAAGCCGTGAATCGAGCCCGGCGAGCGCATGCGCCCGGGCCAGATCGAGCGCACGCAGCCGCACGGTACGGCTGGGCGAATCGAACAGCGCGCCGACGCCATCCGTCCATTCCGCCGGGAATTGCTTCAGTGCGGCGGCGTCGATGGTGTCCAGGACAAACAGCGCCTGGCGCTCGCCCAGACTGTCGTCGTGAAGCAGGTCCGCGATGCGCTTCCTGGCCCCCTCGTCCGGCATGAACGCCAGCCATGCGTCTTTCAGGCCTTCCGACCCGGCTTCATCGAAATTGCGCTCACGCACTCGAAGCTCGAGCTCCTGCAGGACATCCGCAGCCCAGCCGGGATGATGCGAGACGGCAAACAGGGCAGCCGCGCGAAGCTCCCTGTCTTTCGATCCGGCCAGGGGAACCGCCTCTTCGCGACGCAGCGGCGAGCCGTCGATCTGGTCGAGAGCGATCAGCGCGGCTTTCCGGATTTTGGGCGCGGGCTGCCGCAGCGCGGCGCGCAGCGGCTCCACTTGGCCCAACGTGATCAATGAATAAATGATGGAGTGCTCGACGAAACGGTCCGGAGCGTCGGCGGCAGCGGCAATCAGGGCGCCGGCGGCGCGTACTTCGCCAAGCTGGCCCAGCGCGGCGGCGGCCTGCCGTCTTACCGCGGGATGATCCTTCTTCACCATTTCCATCAGTCGGTCGCCGGCGGCATGGTCGGCGGACATTCCGGCGCAGCGCGCCGCCGCCGTGCGGACGCGAAAATCGGCGTCGTTCAACGCGGCGCGAACCGCCCGCGCGGACTTCAGGGTCCCGATGCGGTAAAGAGCGAACACGGCGGCGGCGCGCGCTTCCGCTTCCGCACGAACGGAAACGAGAGCGTCCACCGCGTCATCACCCGCGGAGACCAGTTTCTCGATGGCCCGGTCGCGGACTGCGGGACGGGGGTCGAGCAGGAGCTTCGCCAGCGCGGCGGG
>DATJFH010000374.1:0-26880 GCA_035495815.1 Bryobacteraceae bacterium | reverse complement strand
AACCTGGGACTTCGCTACGACCATTTCGGCTTCTTCGAAGAGATGAACAAGCGCTCGGGCGTCGGCAGCTTCCGGCTCGGACAGATCGTCATCCCGCATGCCAGCGAGAGCCTGATTCTTCCCGTGTTCCAGCCGTTCAGCTCGCGCTACGTGACCACGGACGTGGCAGGCCTCCCCGGCACGTTCATCCATCCGAACAACCTGGATTTCACCCCCCGCATCGGTTTTGCCTACCGGGTCACGAATGGATTCGTGTTTCGGGGCGGTTTCGGTATCTACGCGGCCGACGTTACCCACAATGAGTTCACCGACCAGTACAATCAGCCACCCTTCGTACGCCGCGCGCAGCTCACGCGCAGCCTGCTGATCTCCCAGAATGTGGATGTCAATCAGGTCTACACGTTTCAGAATCCAACGGCGGGCGGAAGCGGCGCCGGCGCCGACACCGCGCTGAGCAACATCGGCGGCTTCGCGGAAGACTACCCAACCCAGAAAGCCTACACCTGGAATCTGACAGTGGAAAAAGAATTGGGACGAGGAATGGCCGTGCGCGCCAGCTATCTCGCCAACCTTACCCGGAACATGTCGCGGTCGGTTCGAAAGAACGCCTGCGTGCCCGGTCCGACCGAGTGTCTCTCGCGCGCCGCCAACGATCCGACGGGAAGAAAATATCCATTCTTCAGCAACACGTTCGGACGCCATATCGCCGACGGCCGGTCCAATTACCATTCCGGCGAGATCGAGTTCAGCAAGCGCTTCAGCGGCGGACTGCTGTTCGATGTCAATTATTCGCACGCCCGTCTGCTGGGGCTGCAAGTCGAGTCCAGCAACCCGGTGGCCGACCCGCAATCTTCATATGACTACGGTCCCATCTCGGCCGGCCCCACCGATATCTTTCATTGGAATTACGTTTACGAGCTGCCGGTCGGCAGAGGACGCCGTGTCGGGTCCGGCATGAATGCGGTCGCCAATGCGATTTTAGGCGGCTGGATGCTTTCCGGGCTGGGGACGTGGCAGTCGGGCTCTCCGCTCACTATCACCGCGAATTCCGGACAGAGCCCGACGGGAACCGCCACCAATCGCGCTGACCGCAGCAAGGACGGCCGCCTCGAGCATGGCGGATCGCGGGGAGAAAATGCCTTCCAGTGGTTCGACACCACGGCGTACGCCTTGCCGGGATTCGTCAACGCCACTGCCACGCGGCCGACCAGGCAGTTCGGCACGGCCGGGGTCGGCACGGTGATTGGGCCCAGCTTCTTCACCTACGACATGACCTTGCACAAGGTGTTCCGCATTCGCGAGCGCTTCAACCTGCAATTGCGCGCCGAAGCCTACAATCCCTTCAACATTCCGATGCTGGCCAACCCGGACACCGACCTGTTGAGCAGCAACTTCGGCCGCATCCGGACGTCCAACGCCAATTACACACCGCGCAATATTCAGGTGGGACTCCGGCTGGATTTTTAGCGTTAGGGGGCGGAACCGGGGAACGGCAGAAAGATGGAAACCACAGGTACGGGGCGAAGCCCGGGCAGGCCAGTGAGTCCAGCCGCCTGGAAAAGCGGTCGCGGGCGGGAATTCGCCCACAAGGAACAAATCCCGCCTGCTTGGCGTTATACTTTGTCAGGAGCCATCCTTACCCAATGAGCCTTCGCGATTTCATCAAGAAGCAGTTTATCGACGTCATCCATTGGACGGAGCCGGAAGACGGGATTCTGGCGTACCGTTATCCCATGCAGGACATGGAGATACAGAACGGCGCCCAACTGACCGTGCGCGACTCGCAGATGGCCGCATTCGTCAATGAGGGGATCGTCGCCGATGTATTCAAGCCCGGCCTGTATACCCTCAATACGCAAACCCTGCCGCTCCTGACCAACCTCATGAACTGGGACAAGCTGTTCCAGTCTCCGTTCAAGTCGGACGTCTATTTCTTTTCGACCCGGCTGCAGATCAACCAGCGCTGGGGGACGCCCAACCCCATCACCATTCGCGACAAGGAGTTCGGCGCCATACGGCTGCGGGCGTTCGGCATCTACTCGTACCGGCTCAGCGACCCGCGCACGTTCTACACCAAAGTGAGCGGAACACGCGAGCTTTACACGGTCGCCGACATTGAAGGCCAGCTTCGCAATACGATCATCGGGCGCATGTCCGATACCTTCGCCAACAGCCAGGTGCCGTTTCTCGACATGGCCGCCAACCAGGTGGCGCTTGGGCAGAAAATCGCCGAGTTCCTCAAGCCCGTGTTCACCGATCTCGGGTTGACCCTCGACACGTTCGTGGTGGAGAACCTCTCCATGCCGGACGAGCTGCAGAAAATCCTCGACCAGCGGATCAGCATGAACATGCTCGGCGATATGAACCGGTATACGCAGTTCCAGGTGGCTCAGTCGATGCCCATCGCCGCGGCGAATGAAGGGGGAGGAGCAGCCGGAATCGGAGTCGGTCTGGGCGCGGGGCTCACCATGGCGCAGCAGATGATGAACGCCATGAAGCCCGGCGAGCCACAGCCGGCGCCCGCCGCCGCACCGCCGCCGGCGCCCGCTCCCGAAACCAAATTCTGCCAGGAGTGTGGCAAGACCATCCCGCGCGCATCGAAGTTCTGTCCGGAATGTGGGAAGCCGCAGCAGTAGGAGCTTCGGGGGTCGAGTGGGTGATTGAAGCCCACGGCTGCGAGGGAGCGGGACTGGCCGATCTGCCGAAGGTGCGCGGTCTCTTCGACGATCTGGTTTCCGCCCTGGATCTGCATCCGGTGGCTGAGCCGTTGTGGCGGCAGTTCCCGACCACCGGCGGCATCACCGGGCTCTGCCTGCTTGCCGAATCGCACCTTGCCTGTCATACTTTTCCAGAACACCAGTCAATCTGCTTGAACGTGTTTTGCTGTCATCCCCGGCCGGATTGGGATTTCGCCGGGTATTTCGAGCGTGAGTTCGGCGCCACTTCGGTGAACGTCCGGCGCATCGAGCGGCCATATACAAATGAGCGAGAGAGTCGCCAACTGTCCGAATTGCGGCGCGCCAATCAAGTTCCTCTGGTCTAGCGCGGTCCAGACGACCTGCGAATATTGCCGCTCCATCCTCGTCCGCCGGGACGTGAATCTGGAGCGCGTGGGGGAGATCGCCGATCTGCCGCCCGACAGCTCGCCCATCCAGATCTCGGCCGAAGGCGTGTATGGCGGCAAGCCGTTCGTCGTCGTGGGCCGCATTCTTTACGAGTACGAGCAGGGTGGGTGGAACGAATGGCACCTCGTCTTCAATGACGGGCGCAGCGGCTGGCTCTCGGACGCGCAGCTGGAATACGACGTGTCGTTTCTCAGCCGCCCGCCGGGCAGTCTCCCGGCCGGCGGGGCCAACGTCGTGGGCAACAAATTTCAGTGGAGCGGCGTGGAATACGAAGTGACTTCGGTGACCCGCGCTCACTACAAAGGCGTCGAAGGCGAGTTGCCTTTCGAATACTGGGACAAGTCGGACGTCCGGTTCGTCGACCTGCGTACATCGGACGGCCGCTTCGGAACCATCGACTATAGCGAAGAGACTCCGCTGCTGTTCCTCGGGGAAGCCGTAGAGTTCGAGGCCTTGCAACTGAAGAACCTACGCGAATTCGAGGGCTGGCGATGACGCCCGCCTCCTCCGGCGCGCGCCTTGCCGGCTCTCAGGTGAAGGCGCTCAACTGCCCCGGCTGCGGAGGCGCGCTCACCATCCGCGGTTTTGAGCACACGCTGACGGTAGTCTGCCCGCAATGCCTCGCCATCCTGGATGCCAAAGATCCCAACCTGCAGGTGCTGCAGAAGTTCAACGAGAAGACCCGGGTCAAGCTCCAGATTCCTCTGGGAAGCCGGGGAAGCTGGCGCGGAACCGTGTACGAGGTGATCGGCTATCAGCAGCGAACGATCACGGCCGGCGGCGAAAGGTATAGCTGGTCCGAGTACCTGCTGTTCAATCCGTACAAGGGCTTCCGCTATCTCACCGAGTACAACGGACATTGGAATTACGTACGCACTCTGAGATCCCTGCCCAGGCCGGGGCTTTCGCTCGGTTCCAAACCGCGCATTCAGTTCGGCGGCTCCACGTTCACGCACTTTTCCACCGCCCAGGCGGTCACCACCTATGTGCTGGGTGAGTTTCCCTGGCAGGTCAAGCGCGGCGAGTCGGTGGCGGCCAGGGACTACGTCTCCCCTCCGATGATTCTCTCTTCGGAATCGACGCCGTCGGAGACCGTCTGGTCGCTCGGCGAATACATCGGCGCGGAAGAGATCTGGAAGGCCTTCAAGCTGCAAGGCGCTCCGCCGAAGCCCGCCGGTGTGTTCTGCAACCAGCCTTCTCCGCTGGTCGCCAAGTCCCGGGAGCTGTGGCGGCTGTTCGGCCTTTTCTTCGTGGCGGCCTGCGTCCTGGTGATGGCGGCATACCTGTTCTCGAGTGGAAAGCAGGTCTTTTCGGACAACTATCATTTCTCCCGCGGCGCGAAAACCGAGACGTCCTTCGTCACCCCGGTGTTTACGCTGGAGGGCCGCACGAGCAACGTGGAATTGACCACCAAGACCGACCTGGGCAACAGCTGGGCCTACTTCAATTACGCCCTGATCAACGACGAGACGGGCCAGGTTTGGGACTTCGGCCGTGAGGTCAGCTACTACTTCGGCCGCGACAGCGACGGCTCCTGGAGCGAAGGGAGCCGGGAAGACGACGTAACCCTTTCCAATATCCCTTCCGGCCGCTATTACTTGCGGGTGGAGCCGGAGCTCGATCCCGCTCTGTCTCGGCTCGAGTACAGCGTCGCCGTCCGCCGCGGCGTTGCCGTGCCGGGCTGGTTCTGGTTGATTGCCTTCCTGCTTTTCATTCCACCGGCAATCACCGCTTTTCGCCGCTTCAGCTTCGAGCGCCGGCGCTGGGCGGAAAGCGATTACGCTCCCGTAAGTTCAGGTGACGACTGATGCGGCATCCCTTCTACACGATTTACGCAATCCTGCTGCTGTGCCTGATGGCGTTCGCGGAGTACACGGGCATTCCGCTGTTTGGCGCCAGGGTCAACGAAGCGAAAGTGGTACCCAGGACAGTGCGCGACAACCCCGGCGCATATCGTTCGGCTTACGGGGGATACACTCACTACGTCGGAGGCAAATGATTTATGACGGAATTCAATCCCGTATTCGTGTTGAACGCGATAGTGTTCGCGCTGATTGGCATCGTCATCTTCGTCGGCACGTTTATCGTGGTCGACAAGATGACGCCCTATAATCTGTGGGCCGAAATCGTCGAGAATAAGAACGTAGCCCTCGCCATTCTGCTCGGATCGATGTCGGTCGGCTTGTGCATCATCATTGCGGCGGCCGTCCATTAATGTGAATGCGTGAAGGTATCACTCTTTGGACCTCACTCCTGTCCCCTGCCCTCCTCGAAAAATACGATGCCGGCGCCGGCCGGCGGTTCAAAATCGCCGGCCTGCCTGCCTCCCGCCTCGAAACCCGGCTGAGAGTTGTCAAATGGGATGGGCGTTTCTTCGCGTCGGGCCGGCGCCGGATCAAAACACTCGTGCGGCCCCGTCGAGACTCATCTCTACGACCGTGGTCAGCGGCGCAAGCCAAATAAAGTGTCGGTAATCCTCTTTCTCTCCGTTTTCCTCATCGCTGCCTGCGGGCTCATCTATGAGCTCATCGCCGGCACGCTTGCCAGCTACCTTCTCGGCGACAGCGTCTTCCAGTTCTCCACCGTGATCGGCGCCTATCTGTTCGCCATGGGCATCGGCAGCTTCCTCTCCCGTTTCATCGGACGCGGCCTGGTGGCCCAGTTCATCTCCATCGAACTGCTGGTGGGTTTGGTCGGCGGCTTCTCCTCTTCCGTGCTCTTTCTGGCATTCGCTTACACCCAGAGTTTCAGGCTGGTTCTCTACCTGGTGGTGATCGTGGTGGGGACGCTGGTCGGACTCGAGATTCCGCTGTTGATGCGCATTCTCAAAGATCGCTACCGCTTCGGCGAGCTGGTGGCCCACGTGCTCACTTTCGACTACCTGGGCGCGCTCGGCGCCTCGATCCTGTTCCCGCTCATCCTCGTGCCGAAGCTCGGCATGGTGCGGTCGGCGCTGCTGTTCGGCATCGTCAACGCCGGCGTCGCGCTGTGGTCCACCTTTCTCTTCCGCGACCAGATCGGCGGACACGGAGT
The DNA here is from genome assembly GCA_035495815.1 of Bryobacteraceae bacterium. Classification (GTDB taxonomy): domain Bacteria; phylum Acidobacteriota; class Terriglobia; order Bryobacterales; family Bryobacteraceae; genus DATJFH01. The sequence continues at coordinate 20,722 of DATJFH010000374.1, read as the reverse complement.
TCTGCGCACGGCCTGCGCGGCGGTCCTCATCGCCCTGGGAGCCGGCATGGCGGGAGCCGAACGGATTTCCGCGGCCGCCGATAACAACCTGTACGCCGACGAAGTCATCCTCTCCCGGGAAACACGCTATCAGCGCATCGTCCTTACCCGCTGGAAGGACGACCTGCGTCTCTTCCTCAGCTCCCATCTCCAGTTCAGCTCGCGCGACGAATATCGCTATCACGAAGCGCTGGTCCATCCCGGGCTGGCGGCGGTCGAGGGCGCGAGGTCGGTGCTGGTCCTCGGCGGAGGCGACGGGCTGGCCGTGCGCGAGATTCTGAAGTATCCGGGAGTCGAAAAAATCACGCTCGTGGACCTCGATCCGGAGATGACCCGGCTCTTCTCCACTAATCCCATGCTGACCGCGCTCAATGCCGGTTCGCTGAACTCGAGCCGGCTCCACATCGTCAATGCCGATGCTTTTCCCTGGCTGGCCGGGAATCGCGACATGTTCGATTTCGTCGTGATCGATTTCCCGGATCCGACCAACTACTCGCTCGGAAAGCTTTACACAACGGTCTTTTACCGGGCGCTGGCAAAGCGCCTCAGCCGCCAAGCGCTGGTGGTGGTGCAGAGCACTTCGCCGCTGTTCGCGCGGCAGTCCTATTGGTGCATTGTGGAAACGCTGAAGCAGGCCGGACTGAAGACCTTCCCTTATCACGTCTACGTGCCTTCGTTCGGCGAATGGGGCTTCGTGCTGGCCGGAATGTATCCGTACGAGCCGCCCTCCCGGCTGCCGCAAGGTCTGCGGTTCCTCTCGGCGCGCAACGTGCCTGAGCTTTTCCATTTCCCCAACGACATGCTGCCGGTGGAGGTGGAGCCGAATCGGCTCAACGATCAGGCGCTGGTGCGATACTACGAGCGCGAATGGAGAGAGATCGCGCATTGACCCCGCGGCGCCGCTTCCTCAGCGCGGGTCTGATCGGGCTGACCGCCAAAGCCGGACGCCGCGTCGACGGCTCTTTCGTCAACGAATCGCACGCGCTCGGCCACCGGCTGCGCGATCACGCCGCCTTCGCCGCGCCTAAACGGCGTATACGGATCCCGCTCGTAATCCTTGGCGGCGGCATGGCTGGACTCAGCGCGGCCTGGAGGCTGGACAAATCCGGGTTCCGCGACTTCGTTCTGCTCGAGATGGAGCGGCAGCCCGGCGGCAATTCCCGCTGGGGCGAAAACGAAGTCTCGGCTTACCCGTGGGCGGCCCACTACGTTCCGGTTCCGAACCGGAAATCGGCGCTCGTCCGCGAGCTTTTCGAGGAACTGGGGCTGCTGACCGGTGGTAAGTGGGAAGAACGCCACCTCTGCTTTTCACCCCAGGAGCGGCTGTTCCTGCATGGCCGCTGGCAGGAGGAGCTGGAGCCGGCGGTCGGCGCAACCGCAGGCGATCGCCGCCAGTATCGCGAATTCGAAGACCGGCTGGCGCAATTCCGCGCTTCGGGTGAGTTCACCATCCCGATCGAGCTGGGCGCCAGGCCCTCGACGCTCGACCGCGTGTCAATGGCGGAATGGATGCGTCAGTGCAAATTCGACTCCCGGTACCTGAACTGGTACGTGAACTACGCCTGCCGAGACGATTACGGCGCGCCGGCGTCCGGCGTCTCGGCATGGGCGGGCATTCACTATTTCGCCTCCCGGGAGAACGAGGACAAAGGTCCCTTCACCTGGCCGGAGGGAAACGGCTGGATTGCGCGGCATCTCCTGCAGAAGCTGGCCCGCTACGTGAGGACCGGCTCCCCGGTTTATCGCATCGCACGTGACGCCCGCCGTCTGCGTGTCTTTACCGAAGAGATCGAGTACTCCGCCGACGCCCTGATCTTCGCCGCCCCCACGTTTCTGGCGCCGCACATCCTCGAAAACGCGCCCCCGGCGGCGGGTTTCGAATACTCGCCCTGGCTGACCGCCAATCTCACCCTGGACCGCATCCCGAAAGAGCGCGGCGTCGAAGCAGCCTGGGACAACGTTCTGTACGATTCACCTGCGCTGGGATACGTGAATGCGACGCATCAGACCCTGAGCTCCCACGTGGAGCGCACCGTCTGGACTTACTATTGGGCGCTGGTTCAGAGCGCTCCAGCCGAGAGCCGCCGTCTGCTGTTGGAGAAAGACTGGAGCTACTGGAAGGAGGCGATCCTCAACGACCTCAGCCGCGCCCATCCGGACATTCGCCAGTGCGTCTCGCGTATCGACATTATGCGGATGGGCCACGCCATGATCCGTCCCGCCGTGGGTTTCCTGTTTTCGGAAGGCCGCCGTCAGATCGCGGGTCATCACAAGGGAAACCTCTGGTTCGCCAATTCCGACGTCAGCGGGATATCCATTTTCGAGGAAGCGCAGTACCGGGGCGTCAAAGCGGCCGAGGCCGCGCTTAGACGGCTGGGCTGAACGCCGTCAGGCGGAGCGCAATCGAAAACTCTCATTCGCGGCGCGATGCGGCGTCATATGCCGGACAGGCTTCGCTTTGAGCCTCGGCGCGGCACGCCTCAGGCATGGCGAGAATCAGAACCTCCTGTCCCGTCAGGAACCGAAGAACAGGAACATCCGGAAGAATCGAGGGGAGACCACTGCCGTAATCAGAAAAACCGATCGCATCATAAACTCCTCCGTCGGGGGTGTGCAGGTGTGTAGTTCCCGGGGGTCACTTATCCAAGCGTAAAAGTTCGGCAAAAAGGATCACCGCACCGAAGTTATTTGGACGCAAATGGGATAATACTTCCATATGGAAGAAGTCAGGGTGGGGATCGTCGGTCTGGGCAATGTCGGCTCAGGCGCCTTGAGCATCCTCGCCGAGAACGGCGACCAGATCGCCCTAAAACTCGGTTTCAGGCTCAAAGTCTCGGCTGTTTGCAGCCGTTCGGTGGCCACAAAATCCATTCCGGAGTCGCTCGGACCGGTCTTCCGCACGCCCGATTGGCGGGAAATCGTCGGACGGCCGGATGTCGACATCGTCGCCGAGCTGATGGGCGGCACGACGACGGCGTCCGAGATCATCGACGCGGCCATCCAGCACAAGAAGTCCGTGGTCACCGCCAATAAGGAATTGATGGCTTTGTGCGGGCCGGATATCTGGGACCGCGCCATTCGCGCCGGCATCAACCTTGCGATGGAAGCCAGCGTGGCCGGCGGCATCCCCATCCACGCCGTGCTGCGCGAAGGCATTTCGGGCGATCGCGTGGTGGCGCTCTCGGGCATCCTCAACGGCACCAGCAACTTTATTTTGACCGAGATGGAGAAGCGCGGCGATCCGCTGGAACAAGTGTTAGCCGAAGCCCAGCGCCTGGGGTACGCCGAAGCTGACCCCAGCGCGGATATCGATGGCTTCGACGCGCGCTCCAAGTTGTCCATACTGGCCGCGCTGGCGTTCGGCGAGAAGATCCTGCCGTCCGACATTTACGTGGAAGGCATCCGCCGGATTTCTCCCATGGACTTCCAGTACTCCCGCCAGCTCGGCCATACGATCCGGCTGATCTGCGGCGCCCAACAGACTCATGACGGACTGATCCTTTCGGTGCGTCCGGCGCTCATCCGGACGTCCACCATTCTGGCCGGCGTGCAGGGCGCCTATAACGCCGTCTGGGTCAAGGGAGCGTACGGCCAGGATACGTTTTACTACGGCCGGGGAGCGGGTCCCCAGCCGACCGGAGTAGCGGTTGTCAGCGACCTGATGCGCGTGGCCCGGGAAATTCGCAACGGCAGCCCGGAGCGGGTATCCCCTTTCGCGCACGAGCGGCTGGGCGAATACAAACCGGTTTCAGTCACTCTCCAGAAGCGGGCCTACTACCTGCGCTTCCGGGTCATCGACCGGCCGGGCATCATTGCGGCGCTCGCGGGGATCCTGGCTGAGAAGCATATCGGGCTCGAAGCAGTCCTGCAGGAGCCCTGCGATACGAAAAACGACCTCCCGTTCGTCATTACCCTGGAGCCGACCAGCGAGCAGTCCGTCCGCGAAGCCGTGGCGAAGATGTCTTCACTCGATTTCCTGCTCGAACCCCCGTTGGCCCTTCCGATGGAGCCGCCTTTATGAACTGCGCCAGACTCGGAGCCGCCGTGCTGGCGGCGGTTCTCACCATCACCTCCGCGGTTGCCCAGGTGGCCGGGGCGGCCAACAGCGGTTACAAGACACTGGAAGACCGGGAGCGCGTCGCTAGATCGTTGACCGCGCCCGGCCGGGACGCCAGGCAGAAGCCCGCCGAACTGGTTCAGGCCATGAATCTCCAGCCCGGCATGGCGGTCGCCGACATCGGGACCGGCGCCGGCTATATGCTTCCGTTCCTGAGCCGGGCGGTTGGCCCGAAAGGGCGTGTGCTGGCCGAAGACATCCAGGACGACTTTCTCGAGAAAGCCCGTGCCAAGGCCGAAACGGACCGGCTCGACAACGTTCAGTTTGTCAAGGGGAACGAAGCCGATCCGATGCTTCCCGAGGGCAGCGTGGACGTGGCCCTGGCGCTCGATTCCTATCACCATTACGATTATCCTGAAAAGATGCTGGCCGGAATCCGCCGCGGCCTGAAACCCGGTGGCAGGCTGGTGATCGTGGAGTATTACAAGCGGGAAAAGGCGATGCCGAACGGGCGCGCCCTCGAGCACATCCGTTTGGACGCGCCGGACGTGATTAAGGAGATCGAAGCCAATGGGTTCCGGCTGGAGTCCCGGCGCGAACACATCAAGGACAGCCAGTATATGGCGATCTTCCGCGCTCTAAAGTAGAAGCCCTATTCAGACGAAGTACTGTTAGCAGCCATGGCGGAAGAAGATAAGAGTAAGTTTGTCGACTACTACGAAATGCTACGCGTCAGCCCGGGAGCGGAGCTGGAATCGATCCAGCGCGTCCACCGGGCTCTCGCAGCCCGTTACCATCCGGACAACAAGGAAACCGGCAACCTCGAGCGCTTTCTCAAAGTAAACGAAGCGTTCAAGGTCCTCTCCGATCCGGAGAAACGCAAAGAGTTCGACGCCACCTATAAGAGCCGCAAAGAGAACCCCCTGCCGGTATTCCTCACCAAGGAATTCACGGAAGGCGTGGATGGAGAGATCAACCGCCGCGTTGGACTGCTCTGCCTGTTATACACGCAACGCCGTGTCAACCAGATCCTGCCGGCCCTTTCCGTGCTGGAGATCGAACAGATGATGTTCATCCCCCGCGAACACCTGCTGTTCACCATCTGGTATCTGAAATCGAAGCGCTACATCGCGCAGGACGACCGCAGCAGCCTCATGATCACGGCGGATGGCATCGACTTTCTGGAAGCGAATTTGCCCGAGCACAAAACCATGTATAAGATGCTCGAAGCAGCCGATATGGGCGCGACCCGATCGGCCCAGATCGTCACCACCGAAAACGGCGCCGCGTAGTCAGGTCGCCAGCAGCTTCTGCAGCAACCCGACACCCATCCGGATATCCGCCAGCTTCTGCTGATGATCGGGAACGCCCTCCCGCTCGATATTGAGCGGGTTCTTGTATCCGATCTGTTTCAGCTTGCTGATAAACCGTTCCATTCCGACCGAACCCTGTCCCAGCGGCTTCTCGGTCCCCAACGCGCCCGCCACGCCCTTAGGGGGCCAGTCGCCGTCCTTGCAGTGCACCGACACCACGTGCGGCGCAAGCATGCCCAGCGCCTCGATAGGATCGCCCGTTCCGTAGAGGATCATGTTGGCCGGGTCGAAGTTGATGCGCAGGTTCGGGCGGGCCGTGTCCTTAAAAAAGTCCAGCAGCGTCTGGGCCGGCTCCTGACCGGTTTCGAGCGCGAACGTCTGGTTGCGCGCCGCGGCATAATCGCAGATCCGGCGGACCATCTCCCGCACGGCCACGTAGTCCGGATCGGACGGATCCTCCGGCACGAACCCGATATGAGTGGCGATACCCGGCGCGCCAACAGCCGAGGCGAAATCGCTGCATTCGAGCGCCCGCTTCTCGCGCTCCACACGGGTCCCCGGCGGAATGAAGCCCACCGTCTGCTGCACCGTGGGAATATCGGCGTAGCTTTCTCCGTTGAATGCGGCGAATACCGTGACCAGTGTGAACTGCTCGCTCTCGAGCACGGATTTCCACGCGGCCCGGGACTTCTCGCCCAGGTCCATGTCCCCGGGAATTCCGATCTGCCCGCAGCGGGCGCCGAGGCCCTTTACTTCCCGCAATGTTTCCACCGGGTCGCGGCCGCCCCAAAACATCACGCCGATTTCCATGTCTTTCAATGCCTGCATTCGATTCTCTCTCCGTTCTCGCTTCTCGATTTCAACATCGCTTGTGTAATTCGCACCGCCATCGCGGAGTCCTCCGGTGGACAGCGTTCCGGCTTGTGGCCAGCCGATGCGCAGGTCACGAAATACTCCAGCTCCGCCTGAAATCCGTCCGTCTCCGGCAGATCGATCAGAGTTTCGGTCCCGTCCACCGAATAAAGCGTCAGAGGCCGGCCTGACGAGTTGTACTCCAGCGTGCCCTCATCGCTGATCACCGTGAACTCCATCGAAAACGGATAGGCCTTGGGATGATGCCAGCCGCCGGTAACCACCACGTCGAGGCCCGGATAATGGAACTGCGCCGAGATGCTGTCGATCCCGCGCGGCATGTCTTCGTATCCCACCGCCGAGATCGAAGCCGGCTTCCCGAAAAGATGGAGGATGTAGTCCACGTCGTGGATCAGCAGATCGAACACTCCTCCCCCGCTGACCTCCGGGTTCGACAGCCATTTGCTCCACGCGGGAGCCGCGCACCGCCGGCGGAAAAGCGCCGACCGCACCGGGCCGAGCTGCCCCGATTTCACCATCTCAGCCGTCTTGGAATAAGCGGGCAGAAAACGCAGCACCTGCGCTGTCATCAGCGTCAGCTTGCGTTCGGCGGCTTCGGCGATCATGCTGTCCGCCGTGTCGCCGTCGAGCGCCATCGGCTTTTCCACAAGCACGTGCTTGCCCGCCCGCAGAGCCGCCAGGGCCGCGGGCGCGTGCTTGTCGGTGGGCAGGCAGATGTCGACGGCTTCCACATTGGGGTCCGCCAGGGCCTCCCCGACCGTGTGGTAGCGGGCCGCTCCGGTAAAGTCCATCTTCTCGCCGGGTCCGCCCAAATTTCCCTGGATACTGCTGAGATCACCGGCAAGTTTGGCGTCGTCCGCGCTGACCACGGCTGCCAAAGTCGCGCCCGGTACGTTCCGCAGCGCCTTCAGGTGAGTGCTGCCCATGAATCCAAGACCTAGGACGGCGATTCGCATTCAGACCAGATTTTAGCACCACCCGTAAGCGCAGGCGCCTTTCGAGCCGTCTCGAGACTTTTCTTGATGCTTGTTGGTACGCGGGCTCCGAAGAGGCCTTGAGGAGCCGCCGCGCAGAGTGGGCCCGTGCGATGCTCCCTTATCGGGCCGCCAGCGCTTTCACATCGTCCGGCAGCGCGAAGCGGTCGTTCGGAATGTCCACGTTAATCTTTACGCTTTCCAGCGTAACCGTGAACTCCTGGCCGAGCACTTTATTCTTTACTAAGAACGGCATCATCAAGCCATCCACCTTGCGGTAGTCCCCGACCACGATTTCCGCCGGGATCTCGCCCATTTCGGTTTTCATGATCATGCTGGTCCGGACCAGCAGGGACGACTGCTTGTCGTAATACCGCGTCTCCGGCTGGCCTTCCTTCGGCGTCAGCACCACGCGATAGGCGACATGCCCGTCGATCGGTTCGACGCCCGTACACTCGACCTTCTGGAAAAAATCCCGCCAGCGGACGTCGTGCTGAATGTTGGCCGCCCGTAGGGAGACGGCCCTTTCTTCGCCTTTCTTCACGCGCGGACCCTTCAGAGCGGACTTCTCCCAGACCACGTTTCCGTCGGTCCCTTCCTCGATCTTGCCGATGCCCTGGATCTCCACCACCGAGTAACTCTTGTTGGGCGCGGCATGATAAACCGTCATGTTCGCTTTGACGCCCTTCCCCACGAACTCCATCACGGAGGATGAAACCTGCGTACGCATTTTCTCGTACGCGGCCTTCCCGCCGGTCACCTCGATGTATTTGTCCAGGATCTGCTCGCCTTTCGGCAGAGCATCGGCCGCGTGAACCAGACAGGTGGAAAGAGAAATCGCAATCAGAAGGTTGCGTGTCATGGGTAGTGAATCCAGTGTATCGCGGCTTCGAGCGCCGCGTCCTTCCCGGCCAGCAGCAGAGCGCGCGTGGGAGGCGCCATTACGTCCGGAATGACGCCGGCGCCTTCCAGTGGCTTCCCGCTCTGCGAAAGATAATTGGCCGTGGCGCACTGGAAGCCGTCGCCGTTGGGAAGCCTCTCGATGAAGGATGGCAGCGCCGCTCCAGCCGTGCGCGACCCGAAAATGCGGGCCCGCTTCAGATCCTGCATGCCCCCGGCGAAAATTTCAGAGGTCGAAGCCGACAACCCGTCCACCAGAATCGCCACCGGACCGCGAAACAGGGGTAAGCGCGGATTAACTACGAAATTCAGGGGCGTGCTGCGCGTGAGCATGGTCCCGAGCCGACGGCCCTGCTCCTCGATGAACCAGCCCGCGAGTCCCATCGCCATAATCCCGATACCGCCCGGATTGCCGCGAAGATCGATGATCATCCCGGCGCAGTCGCGGCAGTTCGTGATCGCATCCTCGAAGGCCGGCATCAGCCGCGCCGGGTCCAGGAACATGTTGAACGCCAGGTACCCGATGGATCCATCGATCTTCCTCGATTCCACCCAGACATGCTGCGGCGGCAGCAGTCCGAAGCGCGCCATCTCGCCCCGGGGCGGGTCCGCGCCGATTTCGCGCTGCGCCAGCGTCCCTGACCCGTCCAGGAACTCGACTCGAATCCGGCTTCCGATTCCTCCACTGAGCCTGGCGGCGATGGCGCGCGAGAGCATCATGTCGAGCAGAGTCGAATCTTTGTAAGCGCGGCCGACCGACTCGATGGTCCCATCCACCGCCTTACCCTCGATCCGCGCAATCCGCCATCCCGCACGAACCCCGGCTTTTGCCGCCGGCGAGTCCTTCCTCACGGCGGTGACCAGCGCGTGACCATCGATGACCCGCACTTCGATCCCGGTCTCGCCTTCTCCTGCGCTCGACGTCGATTTCTCGCCCACCTCCTGGTAAGCGTCCGCCGGAATGATGCCGAAATGCGTCTGGTGCAGCCGGCCAAGCATGTCCCTCATGGCTTTGCGGGCTTCGACCATGGTTTCCGCCTTCTCAATGGCGGGCCGTAACTCGTCATGGACCGCCTGCCAGTCCACCCCGCCGAGTTTGGGATCCCAGTGCGTGTCCCGCACTTTTTCCCAGACATGCTCGAAGGAGTCGATGTTGAGTTGTTTCTGAGCCGGCGTCAGTTCACCGGCGCAGATCGCGGAAGTAGAGAGAAGCGCGAGAAGACAGGCGCGGCGTGCCATGTAACTCCAGTATAGGGCGAGGTGAATACGAATCCATCCGTCTGCGGGATACTGGACTCCATGACTCAGGTATTCCCTCTAGCCCCGGCCGACAGCTGGGCAGGCTGGCTGCTCTTTTTCGTCATTATCGTGCCTGTGTCGGCAATCTGCGCTTACCTGGCGATGGCGCCGCGGCTCACTCGCCTGGAGGTTTCGCCAGGCCTGTTGCGCATTCGCGGCGATCTGTTCTATGGGAGGACAATAGCTATCCAGGACCTCCGGCTGGAACAGGCCCACCGGGTGGACCTGGGCAGCTCGCCGGATTATCGCCTGACCCTCCGCACGAATGGAACAGGCGCTCCCGGCTACAAGGCTGGCTGGTTTCGCACGGCCGCAGGCCATAAAGCACTGGCTTTCGTCCGCAATTCAAAGGACGTCGTGGTTATTCCTCATCGGAAAGATTATGTGCTCATCCTCAACCCGGCGGATCCCGCCGGATTTCTCGATGCGCTCCGCCAGGCGTCCGTTTCCCGTTGACTCAGCGGATCGTGGCGCCCTCCGTGGTGACGGCCACGCTCCAAAGTGTCCCACCGGCTGTCACGAACAGCGTCTTCAAATCCGCGCCGCCGAATGCGCAGTTGGTAACCTCGTCCACGGGGATGGGAACAAACTCCAGCAGCTTACCTTCAGGCGAAAGAATGTAGACGCCGCCCTTGAGCTTATCCGCCGTCTCGTAAGGAGGGTTCGGCTTGTTGAGCCCGGCTGCAACGTACAGTCGGCCCTGGCGATCCATCTTGAGACCATCCGGACCTCGGGCGTCACGCCAGTCGAAGATCAATTTTCGGCTGGCCGGATCGATCGCGCCGTCCGGCTTCAGCCGGAAACGCCACAGCTTTCGGGCGCCGCCGATGCGGTTGTTGTTATTGTCGGCGACGTATAAATATTCATCGTGCGGGGACACCAGCACGCCATTGGGACGCTCCACTTCCCCGGCGATCACGCGCGTCACCTTGCCCGGAGCATCGATCCGGTAGACCCCCTCGACCAGCCTGCCCCCCGCGTCGCGCATCTCCATATCGTCGCGGCGGCCGTAGCGCGGATCGGAGAAGTAGATCCGGCCCCTCGAATCGGCCGTGAGATCGTTGGGCGAGTTGAAGCGATGGCCGTCATAGGCGTCGGCAAGCGCCGTGATCGACCCCTCCAGCGCGGTGCGCGTGATCCGGCGATTGCGTGACTCGCATGCAATCAGACGGCCCTGGCGGTCGAAGAGGAGGCCATTGGCGCCGCCGGACTCTTCCCGATAAACCTGCGGCTTGGCGCCTGGCGCGAGTCGCATGATGCGGCCGCCGCCGGTGAAGTAGAGGCTTCCATCCGGACTCCAGGCCGGTCCTTCGCCCGCGCCCAGAGCGCCGAGATTGACCGGTTTGGAACCGGGGACGACCACTGGATCGGCGGCCAGACAGATTAATGTTCCAATAACGAACCAAACCGCCCCGCTCATGTGGTTCGTTCTAGCATGCCGAGAGATCCCGGCGCAAACCTATTTGACTCGCACCTGCGCCTGGTTCGAATACGCCGACACCGTACCGGAAGCCGTGTTGAAGGCCTGCACGCGATACTGATAAGTGCCCCTGGCCGGTTGATCGGTGGCGGTCAGGACGTTTGCCCCCACCTGGCCGATGCGCGTAAAGCTGCTCGAGCCGTTCGGCGCACGCTCGATGTAGAAGCCATCTTCGTTGGCGCTGTGATCGGTCCACTTCAGCGTCACCATTCCCCTGCTGGCGCTGGCCGTAAGGTTGCTCGGCGCGTTGATCGTAAACGCCGAGACTGTGATGACCTTGGACGCGGAGGACGTCGCCCCAAGGTTGTCCGTCACCGTCAGGACCGCGGTGAAGGTTCCTGCGGCGGCGTAGGTATGGTTGACCGTGGCGCCGCTTCCGGTAGTGCCATCCCCGAAGTTCCAGGCATAGGAAGTAATCGTTCCGGCGGTGTCCGTCGAACCGGTCCCACTGAACGCCACCGCCAGCGGGGCCATGCCGGAAACGGGCGTTGCCGAGATCACCGCCTGCAGCGTGCTCGCCGTTCCTTTCGGCAAAACCAGCAGCGTCACGCTTTGTGCCGGAATCGTCAAGCTGAGGCTCGATCCGCTCCAGGCCAGATCGGCCAGCCTGTTGATCGCGTTCGATGACGTCAACTGATACACGCGCCCCGAGCCGTTTCCGGTGAAGTTTGCCACATTCACAGTCACCGGCGTACTCCCGGAAAGGTACTTGCCGACCAGCATGATGGTCAGCGCGCCGTCGCTGGTCCGCGCGCCGGCAAATGCGGCCACATTATCGGGATTGGCCACGGACGCCAGCACGCTGGTGTCGCCGAAAGTGGACTTGGCGCCATCGTAATTGCGATACATCTTCATCGCCTTATAGGTAGGCGTCGAGGGATCCGGCGTGGTCCAGCGGGCCGCCATGTCCAGACCCTCACGGCCGAAAATGCCGAAGATGTCGGCCTGCGCCGTTGCGCCGTTCATGGAATTCTCCGCGCCCCAATTGTACTCGGTGATCGCGATCGGCGTGCCCGCGTAGTAGTAGGTGTTGGCCCAGTTGCGCAGACGGGGGATCAACTGCACCTTGCTGGCGATCCAGGTCTCATCCGTGTAGTTCGGGTCCCACAGGGATCGCGTGGAGCGGTTGCGGCGCAGTTGCATCGTCGACGAAACGTCGTTGCTGAACTCACCGCCCTGCGGGTAATAGTGAACGCTGAATACATCGATAGGCCGCTGCCCGTTCGTCTTGAACTGGTTCAGCAGCCACGGCAGGTAATCCCACCCGCCGTTGGCGTTCCGGTCTGGCAGCGAGCTCCAGCCGTGCTGGCTGCCGTACTGCTGATCGTAGCCGCTGTAGAAATAGCCGCTCCACCCCCACTCTTCCGGTCCCACGATCAGCGCCGACGGATCGGCAGCCCTGATCTTCGACGCGAAATCCACCATCCGGTCCCGAATCTCGGACATGTTTGCGCCGGTCGGATGTACGTCGCGGTGGGTGGAATGCCAGAGGCTGGGCTCATTGTCCAGGATGTAGTATTTCACTCCGCCGTTTGCCGCCGTACCGAACGCGCTGGTCAGATGCTGCGCCCACGCCTGCTGGTAGGTGGAGTCGGTCAGCGTGCTGGCGTCCGCAGGATTGTTGATAATATACTGCCCATTCGATTGCAGGATTCCGTTGCCCGCGTCCGGATACCACTGCCAGTCGTTACCGGTCTGGGCGCCGTACTTGGCGATGGAGAAGCTTGCCAGCTTGCCGCGATTCGATCCCAGCCTGGCTACCCAGCCGATCATGGGAATCGTCAGCATGGCCTCCGCGCCGGCGTTCTTGCTCATGGTGAAGAACGTATCGCCCCGCTCCCCCGGCGCCGCGCTCGGCTCCGCGATGCTTTCGAAATACCAGTCCTGGCCGCGGTTGTCGGCGTTGATCTGCCAGTTGTAGCGGCTGGTGTTGTTGCCCCCGTAGCGGTTGAGCGGGCAATTCAGATCGGCCAGTGTCGCGGCTGTGCCATAGGCGATGCCGTACACGTTGGGATTGATCGAATGCCGGTTCGCGTTGGCGTCAACCGATACCGTCGCCGCCGGATTCTGGGCAAACGCGGAAGCCAGCGGGAGAAACACGACAACAGACAGCGAGCGGCGCACTTGTTTCTGCCTCCGATAAGGACGATCAGAAACTATTTTACGGCAGCAGGTCCGTAAGGCGGCGCCTGAAGTTCACCTCGAATTTCGCATTATGCGAACTCCGGCCGGCGTCAGAAAACGATCTTGCCGGAAATCTGCAGAATCCGGTTATCCAGCGTCTGGTTGGCGTAGGCGCCGAAATTCGTAGTTGGCGTAAACAGCCCGGTCGCCGGGACGAAATTGAACTTGCCGTTGCGCACGTTCGCTGCCAGGAAATTCGCCTGGTTGAAGGCGTTGAAGGCGTCCAGCGACAGGTTGAAGCGAACCCGCTCGCGATACAGCGGAATGGACTTCGTGACCCGCAGATCGTAGTTCGCAATGGTCGGCCCGTAATTGGTATTGCGGCCGTCCTGCGGGACGCGCTCGCTGGCGCTGTTGGTGTCGTTGTTGGCGTCGCCGCCGATGGCGTTCGAATAGGGCTGCCCGGTCTGCGCCAGGATGATGCCGCTCAGCTCCCAGCCGTCCACCAGATACCGCGCGACCGGATTCTTCAGACCGTGGAAATAGTCGAGATTCCAGACGAAGTTGGTCACCACGCGATGCCGCTGGTCGTTCACGCTCGGTCCGCGGTCGATGCCGGGCAGGGTCGGATAGGCCGCCATCTTCACTTCATCGATGGGATTGAACGGCACCACGCTCGTAAAATCGGTCACCGTGTCGATCGTCTTGGCGTACGTGTAGGCCAGCCCGACCTGGTAGCGCGTGGCCAGGCGCCGCTTGAAAGAGACCGTCAGGCCGTTATAGAAACTGTCGGCGCCGCTCTCGAAAGCCTCGACGCGCGCGAAGTGGTTGGCGGGCCGGGAGGGGCTGCCGCTCGGTCCAGGGTACCGCAGCAAGGTGCGGGCGCCGAGTCCCGGCAGGCTGACCGCGACCGGAACCGGTGCAAACAGATTGATATCGCGAGTGCGCGTGAGGTGCTCCCCGCGCACATTCAGATAGCTGACGGCAATGCTGGTGTTGCGCGCCGCCTCATACTCCAGTCCCAGGCTGCCCTGGAACACCAGCGGCAGCACGTAGCTGTTGTCGAAGAACAGGATGGAGGGTACCGCGGCAGTGCCGCCGGCCGCGGGCTGCGCGGAGAAATTCGCCGGATACGACGGTATGGCCGCGCCCGTGAACGTCAGCGTGCTGGCGCTGATGCCGTTCTGGTTGTATGCGGTCGAGACCAGGATCTGCGGCGTCCGTCCGTAGAAGAAGCCGTAGCCGCCGCGTATCACGAGCTTGTCGGAATCCAGCGCCTTGTAGGCGAAGCCGAACCGCGGGCCGAAGTTGTTCCTGTCGTTGCGAAGGTTGCTGGTGTCCGCTCCGATGGCCGCCAGCTGCGGATCGGGGTTCTTCACGGGGGGCTTGGTCAGCAGCGCCAGATCGTAGCGGACGCCGAGGTTCAAGGTCAGCTTGGGATTCACGTGGAACTCGTCCTGCGCGTAAAACCCCAGTTCGGTCACGTTCGGCTTGGTAGTGAAGCCCGGCGTATTCTGGCCCGGGAACGCCTGCACGAACGAAGTGGGGGTGTTGGCGAAAAACTCCGCGTAGCTGTTGAAGTTGTACGTGCCCCGCGCGCTGCCGGCGAAGTAGTTCTCGATCGTATTGTGGTTGATATCGGCGCCGGCCTTGAAGGTGTGGCGGCCGGAGATGCGGGTCACATTGTCGGCGAACTGCACTCCCTTGATGTTGGCGAAGCGAGGCGTGATCGAGCTGGACCCGAACTGCAGCGCAATGACTCCCGCATCCCGCAGCACCGTCTCCGGACCCTGGGAATAGGCCACGCTTGGCTCGTCGTCGCGCAGGTATTGGAAACGGAATTCGTTGACGAGCCTGGCCGAAAGAACGCTCGAAAGCGATGCGGTGACGGTGTCGGTCTTCACGGACGCCGTCCCGGAGTGTTCGTAGGCGATCTGGCTGCCCGAGGATTCGAGGCCGACTCCGTCGAAGGTCTGCTTGTTGTAACGCGCGGCCAGCCGGTGCTTGCTGTTGATCTGCCAGTCGTTCTTGACCAGGTAGACGTTCTGATCGTAAGCAAGCTGGTATGGCTTCAGCAGAGAATCGAGCTGGCTGATTTTCGCCTGGTTGGCAGGCGTGCGCAGAGCGGCCGGTATCGGAGTACCCAGGAAGACTGGATTCGGAAGATGCCGCCGCTGGCCGTCGTAGTTGAAAAAGAAGAAGTCCTTATCTTTTATCACCGGTCCGCCGATCGTGCCGCCGAATTGATTCACGTGAAACGGTTGACGCGGAATCCCCCGCGAGTTGTTGATCCAGGTATTGGCGTTCAGGTAACGGTCGCGGAAAACCTCGAACGCCGAGCCGTGGAGGGTGTTGGTTCCGGACTTGGTGACCACATTGGTGACGGCGCCGCCGGCGCGTCCGAACTCGGCCGAGTATCCGCTGCTGTTTACCTGGAATTCCTCAACCGAATCGACACTGAACTGGTACGGCGCCCGGCCCGTGCCGGTCCGTCCGAGAGCCTGGCCGTAGAAATTGTTGTTATTGTCGCTGCCATCGACCTGAAGGTTATTGAGAGTGCCGCGCAGCCCGCCAAAGCTCAGATCCCCGGTCCGGACGTCGCGGGTCACTCCCGGCGTGAGCAGCAGAAACGCCAGGAAATCCCGCCCGTTGACGCCGAGGTTCGAGATCTGGCTGTTGTCGACCGTGCTGGCCACGCTGGCGCGAGTCGTCTCGATGGCGGCCGCGGCCGCATCGACCTGAACGGCCGACGTCACCGCGCCCACTTCCATCGGCAACTCCACGGTGACCGACTGGCCCACCCCCACTCGTACCGGTCCGGCCTTGGTCTCGTTAAAACCCTGGGCCGAGGCTGTTATTTGATAGTCGCCGACGGGCAGCAGGGGGAGAGTATAGAGTCCCAGATCGCCGGAGGTGGTGGTTCGCTCCAGATTCGTGTTCAGATTTCGCACGGCCACTTTGGCGTTCGGGACGCCCGCATGGGATGCGTCTGTAACCGTCCCCGTAATGGTTCCGGTCAGGGCCTGCTGAGCGCCGGCGACGAACGGCAGACCGCAAATCACGAGGGCAATGCAGTTAGCACGTAGCATGATTCAATCTCCTTTGAGCCTTCACCCGAACTACGCGGCGGGTCCTCTGTTTTCCGTCTGGATGGTTCCCGAAAGCTTTTCTCTAGTTTAACCCCTTATGTAGCAGTCTTTCCAAGCGGCCCCGTGTTGAAGGCGCAGTAGACCCTGCCCGGTTTGACGTATAATCGCTGCAGGCGAGGGATTTGCGATGAAACGATTCTGGTCGAGGCGCGACTTCTTGTTCGAATCCTGCGGCGGTCTGAGCGGCCTGGCTTTGGCCCACCTGCTCAATCAGGACGGACTGCTGGCGGCCTCCGGCAGCGACGCCGCCTGCGACACGAAGCCGGTGGGCTTCAATCCCTACGCCGCGAAAAAGCCCCATTTCGCGCCGCGCGCGAAAAGCGTGATTTCCCTGTTCATGAGCGGCGGCGTCAGCCACCTGGATACCTTCGATCCCAAGCCGGCCCTCGACAAATATTCCGGGCAGCCGCTGACCGGCAAGGGCGAAATCGTCGTCCGGCAGGGCCACCCCGGTCCTCTCATGCCGAGTCCGTTCAAGTTCCGGAAATATGGGCAAAGCGGAATGGACGTATCGGAGATCTTCCCGCGCGTCGCCGCTCACGTGGACGACATCGCGCTGTTGCGGTCGGTCTACGGGAAGTCCAATGACCATGTGCAGGCGCATTACGAGCTGGCCACCGGCATGATCCGTATGGGATTTCCCAGCGTGGGTTCGTGGGTCACGTACGGACTGGGCTCGGAAAACCAGAGCCTTCCCGCCTTCGTCGTCATTTACGACGCCCATGGCGGGCCGTTCGGAGGCCCCGCCAACTGGAGCGCCGGATTCATGCCGGCCGCTTACCAGGGGACCGTCTTCCGGTCGGCCGGGGATCCGATCATCGACCTCAAGCCGCCCTCCGAGGTGAAACCCGAACAGCAGCGGGCTCAACTCGACCTGCTTGCCAGGCTGAACGAGATGGACCTGCAGAAGTATCCCGGCAGTTCCGAGCTGGCCGCGCGGATCTCCTCGTATGAGCTGGCCTACCGCATGCAGGGCTGCGCGCCGGAAGCCGTGGACGTGAGCCGCGAGTCCGAAACCACACGCAAGTTGTACGGCATGGACGACAAGGTGACCGAGCCGTTCGCCCGCCAGTGCCTGATGGCGCGGCGGCTGGTCGAGCGCGGCGTGCGTTTTGTGCAGCTTTACCACGGCGGCCTCGGAGTACAGAACGTCGATACCTGGGACGCGCACAGCGACGTAAAGGACAACCACAGCAGGCACGCCGCGGAAGTGGACCGGCCCATTGCCGGCCTGCTCGAGGATCTGAAGGGGCGCGGTCTGCTCGATTCCACGCTGGTGGTCTGGCAGGGCGAATTCGGACGCATGCCCATCTCCCAGCGCGGCATGGGCCGCGACCACAATCCCGGGGCGATGTCGATCTGGATGGCCGGCGCGAAGATCAAAGGCGGGCAGATTATCGGAGCCAGCGACGAGTTCGGCTACAAGGCCGAGCAGCAGCCCATCGGCATCCACGACCTGCATGCCACCATGCTGCATCTCTTGGGCATGGACCACACCAGGCTGACCTACCTCTTCAACGGCCGCAACATGCGCCTGACCGACGTGTACGGCGAGCTGATTCCGCAGATCGTGGCTTGAACACCGCCGCTCACATCCCCGCAGCCCGCCCGAAGAAGGGCTTCAGCGCCGGATACAGCGACTGATACACGGCGTGCCGCTCGCCGTATTCCCTCGACCGGGCCGCATCCGGCTCGCTCGTCTCCACTTCCCGGACCGCCGCCCGGCACACGTCCTTTACCGACGCGAATTCGCCGGTGGCCACCATTGCCAGCAGCGACGCGCCGTATGCCGAGCCCTCCTGCGTCTCCAGCGTCACTACCGGCTTGCCCAGAATGTCCGCCAGCAGCCCGCGCCAGAATGCGCTCCGCGCGCCGCCTCCCGACAGTCGCACCGATGCCACCCGGACACCCAACTGCTCGATGATGTCCAGGCAATCCCGCTGGCTGTACGACACGCCTTCGATCAGCGAGCGGATCAGGTGGGCGCGCGTGTGGCGGGCGGTCATTCCGATCCAGCCGCCGCGGGCCGTGGCGTCGAGGTGCGGTGTCCGCTCCCCCATCAGATAGGGCAGCCAGAACAGGCCCTCCGATCCGGCCGGGGCATTGGCCGCTTCCGCCGTCAGTCCGTCATAGTTCGTGCCGGGTCCGCTGAGCTGGTTGCGGAACCACTGCAGGCTGAGGCCCGCGCCCTGCGTCACTCCCATTACGTGCCACTTGTCCCGGACGGCGTGGCAGAACGTGTGAACCCGCCCCGGCGCGTCGTAGGCCACGTTTTCCATGTGGGCGAACACCACGCCGGACGTTCCCAGCGTGCAGGAGACGATTCCCGGCTCGACGATTCCGTTGCCGACCGCACTCGCGGCCTGGTCCCCGCCCCCGCCCGCCACCGGCGTCCCGGCCCGGAGCCCGGTTATTTCCGCCGCCCCCGCGCTGATCACGCCCGTAACCTCGGCCGACTCGAAGCACTCCGGAAGAATGCCGCGATCGAGGCCGAGCCGGTCCATCATGTCGAGAGACCAGCGCCTGCGCGCCACATCGAACAATGCCGTGCCGGAGGCGTCGGAGACATCGGTGGCGAAGCCGCCCGTCAGCCGGTAGCGGACGTAGTCTTTCGGCAGCAGAATCCGGCTGACACGCTCATAGCTGCCCGGATCATGCTCGCGCACCCACAGCAGCTTGGGAAGCGTGAAACCCGTGAGGACGGGATTGGCAATGGCCGCCAGAACATTTTCCTTGCCGACCGTCCGGTTGATTTGATCGACCTGCGGCTGGCTGCGCTGGTCGCACCAGATCAGGGCGGGACGGATCACCTCTCCCGCCTGGTCCAGCATCGTCAGCCCGTGCATCTGCCCCGAGAGGCCCACTCCGCGCACGTCCCTTCCCGGCACGCCGGCGGCCCCAAGCACGCCGCGAATGGCTTCGATCGCCGCCCGCCACCAGTCCTCCGGCCGTTGCTCGGCCCACAGAGGCCGCTCCATCCGTACGTCCTCATGGGCCGCCGTGAACGCCGCCCGCACCTTGCCGTCGCCGGCCGTCAGCAGAGCGCGCGTTCCGCCGGTGCCCGTGTCGATTCCAAGCCACATATCGCTGTTCGGAAATCAGGTCAAACGTGAGGCCGCCCGGCAGGGCTCACATACGGCAGGTATGCGGCTCCATAAAGTCCGGCTTCATTTCCCAGGGTGGCTCTCTCGATCCGGGGATTGGTGACCCGGTAGATGAACGAGCGGCGGCGCACTTCCGCCAGCATGGACGGCGCGAACAGGTCCCAGGAAGGCAGCATCCCGCCGCTTAACAGGTAGAGCGGAAAATTGAAGATGTTCACCAGATTCGCCAGCGCGGTCCCCAACGCCTGGCCCATGGCGTGGAAGATCGCGTGCGCCTTTTCATTTCCACCGATCGCAAGCTTGTACACCTCTTCAGACGTCAGGTGATCCCCGAACCCCATCATCTTGGCCATGGCCACCACCGCCGTCGCCGAGGCGTGCTTCTCGAGACAGCCCTGGTTTCCGCAGCCGCAGGGGTTGCCCGTGGGCGAAACAGTTGTGTGGCCGATCTCTCCAGCCATGCCGACGAACCCGTGCAGCACCCGCCCGCCCGAAATGATGCCGCCGCCGACGCCGGTGCCGAGCGTCAGCAGCACCAGGTCGTTGTATTCCCGGCCCGCGCCCATCCACTTCTCGCCCAGAGCGGCTGCATTGGCGTCGTTCTCCAGTATCACGGTCGCGCCCAGCTGCCGCTCGATCTCGTCGCGGATCGGGAAATCGTCGAATCCGGGCATGTTCGGGGAGCCCGTGATGATTCCCTTGTCCATGACGATGAATCCGGGCGTGCCGACCCCCACTCCCGCCAGCGAACTGCTCCCGCACTGTTCCTGAAGTTTCCGGATCGCTCCGACCATGTCGGCAATCACGGCTTTCCTTCCCGCCGACAAATGTGTGCTGCCCGCGATCTTCTGGAGTATCTTGCCCGTCTGATCGATCGCGGCCGCCCGCAGATTGGTGCCGCCAAGGTCAATTCCGATCGAATATTGGCCCATGACGGGGAATCATAACACGGAGCAGGTCCCGGCTCGTCACACGACCGGCAGCAGGACTCGCACCAGGGTTCCCATACCCGGCGCGCTCTCCACGTGAACCGAGCCATAGTAGCTGCGGACGATTCCGGCGACGGCCGACAACCCCATACCCCGCCCGATAAACCGCGTCGAATAGAACGGCTCGAAGATTCTCGCCTGCGTCTCCGCGTCCATGCCGTGGCCGTTGTCCAGAACCTCGATGCACACGTATCGTCCCTTCGGCATGACGCTCACGCGCACCTCTCCGGATCCCGGCTCGACCGCTTCGCCGGCGTTAGTCACCAGGTTGATCATCAGTTGCTGGATCTGGTTCGGGTCCGCCCTGATGGGTTTCAAATCACCGCAAAGATTCATCTCCAGGCGGACACCGGGCGGCACTGAGGAATGCAAAAGGGTCCGGATCTGCTGTATTACTTCCGAGACCGAGAACTCGCTCACT
>DATJFH010000373.1:0-4532 GCA_035495815.1 Bryobacteraceae bacterium | reverse complement strand
AGCCTGGTGACGTGGCTGTTCCAGGGCGTCGGCGTCCTGATGGGCGCAAGCTGGGCTTACGCCGCTCTCGGGTGGGGAGGTTATTGGGCCTGGGATCCGGTGGAGAACGCCTCGCTGCTGCCGTGGCTGAGCGCGACCGCGTTTCTGCATTCGGTGATGATGCAGGAGAAGAAGGGCATGATGAAGATCTGGAACGCCGTGCTGGTGTCCTCTTCTTTCTTTCTCTGCATCTTCGGCACGATGCTGACGCGCTCGGGCATGGTCAGCTCCGTGCATGCGTTCGCCCAGTCTCCGATCGGCAAATACTTCAGCTCGTTCCTGGCGCTGGGAGTAGCGGCCACCATCTACCTGATCCTCGACCGGCTGGATTACCTGAAGAGCGAAGCGCAGCTGGAGAGCGTGGTCTCCCGCGAGTCGAGCTTCATGTTCAACAATCTGGTGATCCTGGCAAGCTGCTTCGCGGTTTTGTGGGGCACGCTGTTTCCGGTGATCTCCGAGTATCTGTGGGGGGAGAAGATCAGTCTCGATGCGGTCTGGTTCAACAGGCTGATGATACCCATCGGCCTGTTCCTGCTTTTTCTGACCGGCGTGGGTCCGCTGTTCGCCTGGCGGCGCACTTCCACGGAGAGCCTGCGGCGCAACTTCATGTGGCCGGGGATCGCCGCCTGCGTGCTGGTGGCGGGCCTGATCGCGGCCGGAATGCGGCAGTTCTATCCGCTGATCTCGTTCGGCTTCTGCCTGTTCGTCGCGCTGACGGTGATCGCCGAGTTTTATAAAGGAGCCGCCGCCATTGCGGCCAAAAACCAGATGAACTTTGCGCGCGCGGTGGTGGAGCTCACACACCGGAATACGAGGCGCTACGGCGGATACCTGGTCCACATGGCCATGGTCCTGATGTTCATCGGCTTTACGGGCGCGGCGTTCAACAAGGACACTACCGCCGAAGTAAAAGTCGGGCAGCCGTTCAAGATCGGCAATTACGAGCTCAAGGTCAAAGAGATCAAAGACGGCGACAACGAGAACTACACCTGGCAGAGCGCGTCGATAGAGGTGGCGAAGAACGGCGAGTTCCTGGGGACGTACGAACCTGTCCGCGAGTTCTACAAAGCGAGCCGGCAGCCGGTGGGCCGGGTCGCGATCCGCCGCCGCTTGAATGAAGACCTCTACCTGAATTTCGCGCAACTGCAGGACGACAAGGCGGTAATTCAGGCGTACATCTTTCCGCTGGTTTACTGGATCTGGCTGGGCGGCCTGGTCCTGATCTTCGGGACCCTGATCGCGCTGGTGCCGAGCAAGATCAAACTGCAGTACGCGCGCACCGAGGTGGTAGGTATTACCAAGAAACATGTGCCAGTCCAGCAGTAGCGTGGCGCAGACGCCTTCGAAAACAGTTGCCCGCGTGTCCCGTCGCGCGGAAGCGCGTGGCCTGCCGTCCGCGCGGGTAATGGGCGCGCTCTCGAGTGCAACAGTCCTGGCGATTGTCCTGCTGACACCCGCCGCGGCCCAGATGGCGGGCAACAATCAGAACATGCGGCGTGTGGGAGCCCGGCTGGCATGCCAGTGCGGCTGTCCGGACACGGTCGCCAGTTGCAGCATGCTCGGCTGCGGCTTCTCCCATCCGGCCAAAGAGAAGATCGCGCAGATGCAGGCCGCCGGGGTACCGGACGCGGCCATCGTCGAGGACTTCGTCAAGACGTACGGCCAGAAGATTTATCGCGCCGAGCCCAACACCTTCGGATGGCTGGTGCCGTACCTGGCGCTGGCTTTCGGCACGGCGCTGGTGATCTGGTTCGTGCGCCGTTCCCGCCGCTCGAAGCCGGCGCTGGTGATGGACGCCCGCCTCTCGCGCTATAACGACGAAATCGAACAGGAATTGCAGAACCTCGATCGATGATCATCCTTATCGCATCGCTGCTCACGATCGGAGTGCTGGTATTCAGTCTGTCGGTACGCCCGCAGGACCTGCCGCAGGCGGATCCGGTGTCACCGTTCGAGCACCTGGACGAACGCAAGGCGGCCATCTACGAGAACCTGCGGGACCTGCAGTTCGAGTATCGGGTGGGCAAGCTGTCCGATCAGGATTATCAACAGACCAAGCAGGATTTGCAGAAAGAGCTGGCGGGCGTGCTGGCCGAAATCGACAAGCTGAAGCAGGCTCTGGCGGGCCCGGCGCAGGCCTCAGCCACTCCCAAACCCACCGCGCGAAAGCAGCCGCAGCGATTTGTTTGCCCGAACTGCAGCGCCGAATTTCCGACTCCGCTCAAGTTCTGCGGAGAGTGCGGCAAGCCGATGACGGCGGCCCAGGCATGAAGTTCCTGATTCTGCTGTGCTCCGCATCTCTGCTCCACGCGGCCGTGGAGGGCACGGTCACCAATCAGACCACGGGCAAGCCCCAACCGGGAGCAACCGTCACGCTGTACAAGCTGGGCCAAAACGGTATTGAATCGGTCGAGAGCGTCAAGACGGACGCCGCCGGCACTTTCCGCATCGATCAGAACCTCAAAGGCCCGCGGCTTCTGCAGAGCGCCTACGACGGCGTCACCTACAACCACATGCTGCCGCCCGGGGCGAAAGAGACGGGCGTGGCGCTGGACGTCTACAACTCGAGTAAACAGCCTGGCGGCGCCAAGGTAATGCAGCACATGGTGATCCTCGAGCCGGGCACGGGCGAGATGACCGTCAGCGAAGGCTACATCTGGCTGAACACCGGCAAGACGACCTTCAACGATCTGGACGCCGGCACGCTGCGGTTCTACGCGCCGCCCGGATCGAAGGGAATCCAGGTCAACGCCACGGCGCCGCAGGGCATGCCCATCCGCACCGCTCCCTCGCCGACAAAGCAGCCCGACGTCTACAAGATCGACTTCCCGATCAAGCCGGGCGAAACCAACATCCAGATCAGTTACACCGTGCCGTTCACCTCTCCGGGGTCCTTCGAGGGCAAAGTCTTCTACAAGGGCGGTCCCACCAGCCTGATCGTGCCGGACGGCGTCACTGTCAAGGGGGAGGGGCTCGAATCGCGGGGACAGGAGCCTCGCACGAAGGCGTCCATCTATCAGACTTCGGCGGAATCCTTCAAAGTGCAGATCGAGGGCTCGGGCGAGCTCAAGCGCGGCGAAGCGGCCGAATCCGAGCAGGGGGGGCCGCAGATCCAGTTCGTTCTCCCCAAGCTTTACGACAAGCTGTACTGGGTGCTGGCGCTTTCCTTCAGCATTCTGATCCTGGGCTTCGTGCTGCTCTATCGCGCGGGCGGCACGGCTGCGCCCGTCCGGAAAAAATGACGCCCGTCGTCGCGGCCGAGGACGTCTGGAAGTATTATGGCGACTATCCTGCTCTGCGCGAAATTCAGTTCGGCGTCGAGCCCGGCTCCTGCGTCGCTCTTCTGGGACGGAACGGGGCCGGCAAGACCACGCTCCTGCGCATTATCGCGGGCTTTTCCAAAGCGGGGCGAGGGCGGGTCACGATCTTCGGCAAGGACGCGCGCGATCCGGAAACGCGCCGCCGCGTAGGCGTGCTCGGCCACGGCATCTCCGTTTACGAGGAGCTCTCGGCGGCCGAAAACCTGATGCTGTTCGGGCGGCTGTACGGCGTCGAGAACCCCGCCCGCTCGGCGGAAGCGTGGCTGGAGCGGACGGGCCTCAGCCCGGTGCGCGACGGCCTGGTGCGCGAATTCTCCCGCGGCATGCGGCAGCGCCTCGCCGTGGCCCGCGCCTTTCTGCACGATCCGGAAGTGCTGCTGCTCGACGAGCCCTTCACCGCGCTCGACGACCGCGCCATCGCGGTGCTGCAAACCGTGCTGCGGGAAGCTCTCGCGCGGCGCTGCACCATCGTGCTCTCCACGCACCAGCTTCGGGAGGCGCTGGAGCTGGCGACGCACGTCGCGCTGCTGGCGCGAGGCAGGCTCGCCTATCACGGCGAGCGGACCGCCGAGATGCTGGCCGACCCGGGGTGGCTCTATGCAAGGTACGGCGAAGCTTGATGCGATTCTGGAGCCAGACCCTGACCATCATGCACAAGGATCTGCGCGCCGAGCTGCGCAGCAAGGAGGCCATCAACGCCTCCTTCTCCTTCGCGCTGGTGATCCTGCTGCTGTTCAGTTTCGCCTTTGAGCCGACCTCCGACATGACCGTCGAGATTTCCGGCGGCCTGCTGTGGATCGTGTTCGCCTTCGCCGGCGCGCTGATTCTGAATCGCAGCTTCGCCCGCGAGCTGCCCAACGATTGTCTCGACGCCCTGATCGCCGCGCCCATCCCCGGATCGGCCCTGTTCCTCGGCAAGGCGTTCTCGAACCTGGTGCTGGTGTTGCTCGTGGAAGCCGTCTGCTTCCCCGTGTTCGGCATCTTTTACAACGTGGACTGGACTCGCCAGTTCTGGACTCTGGCGCTGGTGGCGGCGCTCGGCACTTGGGGCTTCACCGTGATCGGCACCATGTTCAGCGCTCTCACTGTGAACATACGGCTGCGCGAGGTGATGCTGCCGCTGCTGGTCTACCCGACCATGATTCCCTGTATGATGGCGGCTATGAAGATCAC
>DATJFH010000372.1:0-27530 GCA_035495815.1 Bryobacteraceae bacterium | reverse complement strand
TTGATCCTGTTCGCCACGCGCTGAATGTGCCGATTTTAGTAGTACGAAACTGAACCGGCGCTGCTGAAACCCGGCCTCCACCATCGGGCTTTTGGCCCCAATCCTGTGTCCTTCGAACACAGACCGTGGTGTTTCAGGATTGTAATGTCTTTGTTTGCAATATTGTTTTCTGGCGCCGGAGGTGCTCTGCAGAGAGCCGTGATCCGACTATCCCTGTTTCTGTGCGCCCTGGCCGGGCTGTCGACGGCGGAGGCTACCACGCTGAGCAGGGTGTCTTTTGAGGATCTGGTACAGAAATCGACCGGGATTGTTCGCGGCCGGATCGTAGGGTCTTACAGCGACGTCCGGGGATCTCTGATCTACACGTACTACAAAGTTCAGGTAGAAGACCGCTGGAAGGGTGCGGCGGCGGCGCAAGTGGAAGTTCAAATTCCCGGAGGAACCTTCGGCGGCCAGCAGCAGAATTACCTCGGAACGCCCCAGTTGACGGAGGGGGCGGAGTACGTGTTCTTCCTGTGGACAGGACCGAGCGGAGCGAACCACCTGCTCGGCCTGTCGCAGGGGATCCTGGATGTGACGCGGGACGGGAATGGAGAGGTGGTATTGCAGGGGCAGGCGACCGACGCGCTGGTGATGGATTCGGCGGGCCGCAACACCGCCGCCGAGCCGCTGCGGATGAAGTTGAGCGACTTTGGCACGCGCGTGTCGGGAGCGTTGAAAGCCGGGGCGAAGGCCAAGTGATGGGTCCCGGCCGGTGGGCAGCAGCGGTCTGTATGGCGGTGTTGAGCGCCTCGACGGCTCTGCCCTACGCTTACTTCGCGCACTATACGAACCGCACGGCGCCCTACAATCCGGTTCCCGAGAGATTCGATCTCAACGCCTTACCGAATAAGACAGTTAATGTTCTCCTAATGGATTCAGCTTCGTCGCTGATCTCGCGCCCGGAGCAGTTTCCTTCGGCCCTCAGCGCCATTCGGGAAGCTGCCAGGGCCTGGAACAATGTGGAGACTTCCGATCTGCGGGTGGCCTTCGGCGGCCTGGCTTCGGCGAGCGCTCCGCAGAACTCACCCGGGGTGGATGTGGTATTCGACGAGATGGATCCTTTCACCCTGGGCCTTACCGCCACGAATGCGCCGAGCGCGTTTTCCTTCGGACCGGGGGGGACGTTCGTGCCGATGCGGCGGCCGCAGATTCGTCTCAACCGCAATCTGAACAACTGGACTTCGCCGAACTTCGCGGAAGGGTTTTTCCTGACGGTGACGCATGAACTGGGGCATGCCCTGGGGTTGCAGCACACTTTTACGGCGAGCGCGATGTCCACCGAAGCGGCGGGGCGGGCCACTTCACTTTACAATCCGCTCACCGCGGACGACATCGCGGGCATCTCGTTCCTTTATCCGCGGGGCAACCTGTCGCAAACCGCGGGCAGCATCGCCGGCAGGATCACGTTCCCGGGGGGACAGGGTATCCACATGGCGTCGGTGGTAGCGATCCGGGCAGGCGGCGCCGCCGTGAGCGCGCTGACCGATCCGGACGGCAGATACCGGATCGACGGGATCCCGGCGGGCCAGGTGGTGCTCTATGTTCACCCGCTGCCGCCGGCCTCTCGAGCCGGGGCAACGCCGGGCGATATCCGGCTGCCGGTCGGACAGGACGGGGTGGCAACGGTTCCGGCCGACGGACCGTTCGACACCATGTTTTACCAGGGCGGCCAGGGGACGCGGAACTACCTGGCGGCCACGACGCTCAACGTCAATCCGGGGGGCCTGGTAGACAACATCAACCTGACGCTGAACAGGAGAACCGCTTACAGCATTCCTTCGGTTTCGACGTACAGCTTTTTCGACCAGACTCCGATCCGGCCGGGCTACCTCAACGGCTGCGGAACGCTGCTCGTGACCGGCTCGGGCCTGATCACCAACGGAACGCCGGCGGCCGGATTGAGCGTGGGCTTCCTGGGCGGGTCGCCCATCCTCGACAGCGACGGGGTCCACACCTACGCCTTGTCCCCGGCCTACCTGGAATTGAAGCTGCAAGCGACCGGAGGGGTGTGCGGCGTGGGACCGCGCCACCTGATCTTCTCGCTTGTCAACGATATCTTCGTTCTTCCGTTCGGGCTCAACCTGGTGCAGAGCCTGCCCCCGGTAATCGGGTCCGTCAGCGCCGGGGTCGAGCCGGGCGGCGGCCGTTCGCTGACCATCTCCGGGCCCAACCTGAGAGCCGACACGAAGTTCTACCTGGACGGCATTCCCGCCGGATTCCTGCGCCTCGACGGCGCCGGCCGCGCGGTGGTAAGCCTGCCGCCGGGAGTATCCGGGCTGCGTCCGGTGGTATCGGCCTTCAATCCGGACGGTCAGAATTCCTCGTTCATGGGCTCGCCGGTCAACTACCCGTACGACAGCGGCGACGCCGGTCAGGTCACCTTCTCGCCCAACGTGGTGCAGGCAGGCAGCGAGACCCTGGTCGAGATCAACGGCTCGAGCGGCAGCTTCGCGGAGGGCGTGACCACAGTCGGCTTCGGCTCGAGCGATGTGCAGGTGCGGCGCGTCTATGTCCTCAACACGGGCCGTATCTGGGCGAACGTGTACGCCGCGCCCAACGCATCTTTGGGGTCCGTCCTTCCGAGCGTGATGAACGGCTTCCAGGTGGTTTCGCAGCCCTCCGGATTCCAGGTTCAGGCGGCCAGCGCGGGCAAGCCGGTATTGAACTCACAACTGGCCAGTGCCGCGCCCAACCAGAACACGATCTCGTCCGGTTCGACGGTGATCATGACCGGGGCGAACCTGACGAATCCGAGCATCACCGTAGGGGACCGGCCGGCGGCGGTTCAGCAATGGACGCCGAACCAGGTGGTGTTTACGATACCGGCGGGTTTGCCTTCCGGGCCGGCCATCCTGCGCTTGAGCAACGGTGTGGATTCGGCGCAGATCGCGATCGGGATCGACAGCCTGCTGCCCAACGCGCCGAACGTGGTGAGCCCCGGCACGAGCGACGTCAAGATCCGGTAGAGCAGGCTTCCCCGCCGCCACCCGACACGCCGGGCGCTTCCTCCTCGAGTCTTCTCCGGCGTCGTCGTATGCCCTGGAAATGGGACGCGTTACGAAGTTCTAGGCGCCAGATACTTCGTGAAGAACTCCTCCATGCGCTTCTTCGTAGGCTCGTACCAGGGTTCCTGATTGAAAAACCCGTGTTTGGCCCCTTTGGCGACAAACAAGTCGGCGGGGACGCCGCCTGCCTTCAGCCTGGCCACCATGTCGATCGATTGCTGGATGGGAACGGTCGTGTCGGCGTCGCCGTGCAGGAACAGGAACGGTGCGGAGCCCTTGCCGGCGTGGGTCAGCGGAGTGGCTTCGGCCCAGAGCTTGGGATTGCTCTCGTAGGAGGCGCCGAGGAATTCGGTAACCGCATTGACTGCGTCAGTCGGCGCGCGCTTGCCGAAGCTGACCAGGTCCACGGCCGGGTTGAATGCCGCCACCGCCTGGACCACGGGAGGTTTCATCGTGCCGAGCATGGCAACCAGGTGGCCGCCCGCCGATCCGCCGGCCGCTCCGATGCGCGCCGGATCGATGTTGTATTCCCGTGCGTGTTCGCGCAGCCACTTTACGGCGGCTACCGAATCCTCGAGCGCCGCCGGGTATTTGGCCTCTCGCGACAGCCGGTACTCGATGCACGCGCCCACGAAGCCCCGCGTAGCCATGTAGCCGGCCTGGCCGCTGAAAGCGTTTTTGCTTCCGTTCTTCCAGCCGCCGCCGTGGATGTAGACCACCGCCGGCATGGGCGCGCCGCTCTGCCGGGGCAGATACAGATCCAGCCGCAGCTGATGAGCGCCGCGGGTCGCATACACGACGTCAGCCTTCTTTTCGACACCTTCCGGAAGGGGAGCGGGCTTGCGCGGCGCTTGAGCGAGGGCGGCCGCGCATAGCCCGGCGAGGACGGCTATTTTTTTCATAGCACCAGGATATATCAACCGGGATCGATCAAACCGCCTCGAGCCCGGCATCGTATAATTGCATCGGGCAAGCTGAAGGCAGCCGTGGGCATGGGAAGCGTCCCACCGAAGATCCAGTTTCGCGATCCGCAGATCGAGATGGCCCACGGGGCAGGCGGCAAGGCCAGCCGGCGACTGGTCGAGAAGCTGTTCGCTCCTCTTTTTTTCGGCGAGGGCGCCGGGCCCTTATGCGACGCGGCCCTGCTCGAGATGGGAGCAGCCTCGATCGCCATCACGGCCGACAGCTTCGTGGTGAGCCCGCTGCGTTTTCCCGGCGGCTCGATCGGCGAACTGGCGGTGAACGGGACGGTGAACGATCTGGCCGTTTCCGGCGCGCGGGCCGAGGCGCTCGTGGTCACCTACATTCTCGAAGCCGGGCTGCCGGCCGAAGTTCTGGAAGCGGAGGCGCGCGCCATGGCAGGAGCCGGGCGGGCGGCCGGCGCGCGGATCGTGCGCGGCGACACGAAGGTGGTGCAGCACGGCAAGGCGGACGGCATGTACATCACGACGGCGGGCATCGGACGCCGCCTCCCGGGGATCGCCTGCTCCGCGCGGTCGGTCCGGCCGGGAGATCGCGTGCTGCTTTCCGGACCCGTCGGGGATCACGGCGTCACGATCCTGCTGGCGCGCGGGCAACTGGATCTCGAAGCCGAGCTGTGCTCCGATACGCGCTCGGTTTTTCCGCTGGTGAGCGCGCTGGCGGCGGCCGCCGCTCCGGGAGTGCGCTGGATGCGGGATCCGACGCGCGGCGGCGTGGCGACGTCCCTCAACGAGCTGGCGCGGGACTGCGGACTGGGGATCACGCTGTTCGAGGAGCAGGTTCCGGTTCGAGACGCGGTGCGGGGCGCGTGCGAACTGCTGGGGCTCGATCCGCTGCACATCGCCAACGAAGGGCAGTTTCTGGCGGTGATCGCGCCGGAGTGGGCGGACGCCGCTCTCGAGGCTTTGCGGCGGACGGCAGGCGGGGAGCAAGCGCGCCTGATCGGCGAGGTGCGCGAATCGCCGGCGGGGTCGGTGCTTTCGGTGAGCGCGTACGGCGGGGCGCGGGTGGTGGACATGCTGGTGGGCGACCCGCTGCCGAGGATCTGCTGATGGCGGCGCCGGTCAAACAGGGCGCCATGGAAGCGAGCGTGCGGGAACGGCTGCTGGCGCGCAATCCGGTTTGCGCCCGGTTCTTCGAGCGGGAAGCGCCCCGGCTGGCGGAGGCCTGCAGGGCGATGTCGGAGCGCTTTCTGGACGGCGGGCGGCTGCTGGCGTTCGGGCGCGGGCCGCACTTCACGGATGCGCAGCACGTCTCGGTGGAATTCGTCCATCCGGTGATCGTCGGCAAGCGGGCGCTGCCGGCCCTCGACATCTCGATGCTGTTCCGGCCGTGGCTGGATGCGATCCTGCAGCCGGCCGATATCGTCATGGGCTTCAGCCCGCCGGAGGGGGATGCGGCCATCGACGCCGCCCTGCGGGACGCGGACCGGCGGGGCGCGATGACGCTGGCGCTGTCTGGCCCGGCGGGCGCGTATCGTTGCGAACCGGCCTCGGGCGATCCGTTCATTCACCAGGAAGTGATCGAGATTCTCTATCACACGCTGTGGGAGACGGTGCACGTCTTTCTGGAACGCCGCGAACTGGGTCTCGACGCGGGGCAGGCCGGGTTCCTGTACCCGTTTCTGGGCCGGCAGGAGCAGCCGCCGGGCGACGTGGCCGCCGAAGTGGCCGCTTCGATCCTGCTCAAAGTGCGCGACGACGACGCGCTGCGCTCGCGCCTGGCAGCGGAGGAGGCGGGGCGCATCGGGGAGGCCGTGCTGGCCATGCGGCGCCGGATCGACCGCGGCGGCAAGCTCATCCTGTTCGGCAACGGCGGGTCGGCGACCGACGCCAACGACTTCGCTATCGACTGCGTGCTGCCTCCGCCGGGCTACCAGCCGGTTCCGGCGGTTTCGATTGCGCTCGAGCCGGCGAACATCACCGCGATAGCCAACGACGTGGGCGCCGAGGTGGTTTTCACGCGGCAGTTGATCGCCCAGGCGCGGCCGGACGATATCGCGGTGGCGTTCTCGACAAGCGGTGGATCGCGCAATATCATCCAGGCGCTCGAAGAGGCGCGCAAGCGCGGTCTGCTGACGGTGGCGCTGCTCGGTTACGACGGGGGCGAGATCGTGCGCGGCGCGCTGGCGGATTATCCGCTGGTGGCGCGCTCGGACTACATCCCGCGCATTCAGGAGGCGCAGGCCTCGGTCTACCACACGATGCGGGAGATGCTGGAGGCGGCGCGGCCGGAACGGACCCATGCATGAGCTGTCGATTGCGATCGGCATCGTGGAAGCGGCCGAGGAGGAGGCGGGGCTGCGGGGAGCGACGGAGGTGAACGCGGTGCATCTGAAGCTGGGACCCCTTTCCGGCGTGATGCGGGAAGCGCTCGAATTCTCGTACGGAATCGCCTGCGAGGATACGATCCTGGCGGGATCGCGGCTGGTCATCGAGGAGACGCCCGTGATCGTTTTTTGCGCGGCCTGCGGGGAAAACCGGAGCATCGTATCGCTGCAGGCGTTCCGCTGCGCGGTGTGCGGCGCGGCGGCGGGAGAAATCGTACAGGGGCGCGAGCTGGAAGTATTCGCGCTGGAGATACGGCAGTGACCGAACCCCGGCTGGTGGAAGTCCGGCGGAACGTGCTCAAGCAGAATGACGTGCTGGCGCGGGAGTTGCGGCGCCGGTTCCGCGCGGCGGGGGTGTGCGTGGTCAGCCTGGTATCGAGTCCGGGGTCGGGGAAGACGGCGTTTCTCGAGAGGACCCTGACGGAACTGCGCGGAACGCGGACGGTGGCGGCGCTGGTGGGGGGACCTGGCGACGGAGAACGACGCCGCGCGGCTGGCGCGAAGCGGCGCGCCGGTGAAGCAGATCGTGACCGGGACGGTATGTCATCTCGAAGCGTCCATGGTGGAGCGGGCGCTGGGGGAGTGGCGGCTGGAGGAGCTGCAGTTCCTCTTCATCGAGAACGTGGGGAACCTGGTATGCCCGTCGTCTTACGATTTGGGGGAGGATCTGCGGCTGGTGCTGCTCTCGGTGACGGAGGGCGAGGACAAGCCGCTGAAGTATCCGACTATTTTCCAAAGCGCGGACCTGGCCGTGATCACGAAAAGCGATCTGGCGGCGGCGGTGGAGTTCGACGCGGAGGCGGCCCGGGCCAATATCGAGTCGGTGCGGCCGGGGATGCCGGTGATGGAGTTGTCGGCTAAGACGGGGGCGGGGTTCGGGCAGTGGACCGAATATCTGGACCGGTTTCGGGCGGCCCGGAACGGGTAGCCTGGCCCGTGTGACGAACAGTTCGCCTCGAGGGATCAATAGGCGCCGTCGGACAGCAGGACGGCGCGGACCGTGCGGGCCAGGATGTGGAGGTCCAGCCAGGGGGACCAGTTGCGGATGTAATAGGTATCCAGCGCTTCCTGGGTCTTCAGGTCGCCGTTGCTCCTGGCGGTTACCTGCCAGAGGCCCGTCAGGCCCGGAGCCACTTTGGCGCGCAGGCTGCGGAACTCGGGCTGGAACTGGGCCAGGTGATAGTCGGGGAATGGGCGCGGGCCGACCAGGCTCATTTCTCCGCGCAGCACGTTCCACAGTTGGGGCAGCTCGTCGAGGCTGGTGCGGCGCAGCAGCCGGCCGATGCCGGGCAGGATGCGCGGATCCTGCTTCAGCTTGAAGTACCGGCGCCACTCCTCGCGAGCCTCGGGATACGCAAGGAGATGTCCCGAGAGCAGGGCATCGGCATTGGCGTGCATCGTGCGCAGCTTCCAGACACGGATGGCGCGGCCGCACTGGCCCCCGCGGACCTGGTAGTAGAAGGCGGGGCCGGGGCTCACCAGCCTGATCCAGAGCGCGGCCACGGCGAGCAGAGGCACAGCCCCGATTCCGAGGACGGCCGCCAGCGCCAGATCGAGCGTCCTCTTCAACCACCGGTTGAACGGCACGAGAAGATTCTGCCGGACCTCGAGGCCGAGGACGCCGCCCATTTCGCGGATCGAAACCCAGAGCGTCGCCATGCCGAACAGGTTCGGAATGACGATCACGCTGCTGAAGGGCGCGCCCCAGCGCTCGAGGATCGATACCAGCCGGTGATTTTCGATCCCCGGCATGGCGACGATGGCGTGGCGAATGGCCCAGGCCCGCGCCAGCTCGGGAGCCAATGAGAGCGGGCCGGCGACCGGAACGCCGGCGCAGTGGCCGAGTTTTCCGGTATCGTCGTCGAGACAGGCCACCGGTTTCATGCCGATGGCGGGACGGCGCCGCAGGTCGGCGATGAGCGCGCGGGCGGTGTGGCCGGCGCCGAGGATGAGCACGGGAACGCCCCACCAGGGCTTCTCCGCGAACAGGCGTCGGAGGCCTGCGCGATGCAGCGGGGCGAGCACCGCTACCAGCGCTCCGGAGCACAGCAGCACGCCCCGGGAGTAGACTCCTCCGGCTTTGGACAGGAACGCCGCGGCAGTGAGGACGAGCGAGACGAGCGCCGCTCCGAGCACGATCCGCCGCAGCTCCTCCACCGGGCCGTGGCTCGACGCGGAGTATAGCCCGAAGGACGCGTACACCAGCAGGAACAGGCCGAGCGACATCCCGAGATCGAACTGGTTATCCGTTCCGACCGAGGCGTTCACCAGGCTCCACAGGCCGGCGCCCAGGAAACGGGCAAGCAGGACGGCGGCGGCATCCGCGGCCAGCAGCCACAGGCAGGTGGCGACGGGGCTGGCCCGCAGGACGATGGGGAGCCTTTCGGGAATCGGGACGGCGGTGGTTGCAGCGGCGGGAGCGCTCATCTCAGGCAGCGGCGGAACAGAGCTTCGACTCGAACTCGCCGAGAACGGCGTCCCGCCGGAAGTGTTCGGACACGAAGGCGCGAGCCTGGGCGCCGAGCGCTGCCCGACGGGACGGGTCCTCCGCCAGCGAAGCGATAGCGGCGGCCAGGGCGCCGGGATTCTCCGGCGGGACGACCACACCGCATTCCGAGACGATCGAAGCCAGCTCCGTCCCGGCGTTGGCGGTGGCCACGACGGGGCGTCCGCTGGCGAGCATGCCGAGCATCTTGGACGGCATTACGAGGTCGGCGAAGGACGGCTTCTGGGGCAGGACATGGAGGTCGGCCAGATTCAGGAGTGCATTGAGCCGCTGCTCCGGCTGAAGGGGAAGGAACGATACATTCGGCAGGTCCGCGGCCAGAGCTTGCGACGACGCCAGTCCGGCGCCGTCTCCGCAGATGACGATCCGGACGCGGGGATGGCCGGACAGCAGCCGGGCGGCGTCGATGAGCTGAGTGATCCCCTGCTTCGCGCCCATGCTGCCGGAGTAGAGCGCGACGACGGCGTCGGCGGGAAAGCCGAGCTCGCGGCGCAGAGGGCTCGGTCCTTCCATGGGAAAGATTCCGGCCGTATCGACCCAGTTCGGGAAGAACACGCGGCGTCCCTCGGGAACGCCTTTCTGGCCGAGCCGTTCCATCATGCGGCTGGAGATGGTGGAGACGACGTCGAACCGGCGCATCACCGAGGATTCGAGCAAGCGCGCCAGCCGGCGCGGCCAGCGGGAGCGGAACCGGCCGGGGCCGAGGGCGATGTCCAGCTCGAAATCCTGGACGTGCATCCAGGCCAGCGCGCCGCAGCACCGGGCCGCGGCCAGCGAGGCGATGGCGTTGAGGAACGAAGGCTCGGTGACAAAGACGACGTCCGGGCGGCGGAAGATCTCGCCGGCGAGGGCGGGCAGGCTCGACAGGGCGAAGCTGGCGGCGTACAGCACGCGGGCCAGGCCGCGAGGCTGAGCGGGGATCCAGATGGGGCAGCGGGTGACGTGCACGCCGTCGAGGATTTCGGTCTGGTAGCGCCAGGCTTTATAAGGCTGCTGCACGCGCCAGAAGGGGTAATAGGGGGGCGGGCAGACGACCCGGACCTCATGCCCCTGGCGTGCCAGCCAGGCGCACATCTGGGCGGCGTAGGCGGCCACCCCGACCGGCTCCGGCGCGTAGAAGATGTGATGGTTCAGGATGCGGAGACGGCGGCGCATGGGTTGACGAAAACGTAGCTCTTGTCGTCCTGATAGGACGAACCGGACGGCGCCGGATCGATCGGCGCGCCCGGCTGTGTGTAGCCGCAGGAGGCGAGCAGTTCCACCGCGCGCGACCGGTCCACGCCGCAGTGAAACTCGACGATGAGCTTCGGATGCTGCGAGAGCAACATGCGGCGCATGCCTTCGATCACTTCGAGCTCCATGCCCTGCACGTCGATCTTGACTCCGTGCAGCGCCGCGTTCTGCTCGCACAGGACCGGCCAGATGGCGTCGAAGGAGACCAGCGAAATGGGCTCTTCCCAGATGTTGCGCGCAACGGTGCTGTCGGCCATGCCCCGGACGAGCGGCAGCCGCCGCGTTTCGAGAACCCGGTCCGCGCCGAGTCCCAGAGGCGCCACTCGAAGCTGCGACAGCCGGTTCAACTCGCGCGTGCGGGCCACGCATCCCGCGGTGGCAAGCACGGGCTCGAAGGAGAAGACGCGTCCGGCGGGACCGGTGAGGCGGCAGAGCGCGATGGCCGTGTAGCCGTAGTGCGCGCCGATATCGATCCAGGTCTCGCCGCGAAGCACGTTGCGCGCGAACCAGTCGAGCAGAGGGCGCTCGGTGGTTCCGAGAATCGCGCCGGGGTAGTCGTGCCAGGAGGTGTAGATGCGGGCGCCGCGGAGCGGGCCGGCCAGGATCGTGTGGGCGCGCATCGAACGGGGAAGCAGGCGCCGGACTCTCGATTTGAGCGATTTCGTCATGATCCGCCAAGTTCGTTGTAGAGGTCTACGTAAGACTTCGCCGATGCGGTCCAGGAAAACCTGCTTACGTTCTCAAAGCCCAACTGCACCAGCCGCCGGCGCCTGGCCGGATCATTTAAGCAATTACGCAGGACAGCACTCATGTCCTCGATCGACAGTGGGTCGAAATACACGGCGCCGTCCCCGGCCACCTCCGGTATCGACGCGACATTCGAACAAGCGACTGCGACCCCCGCACCTTGAGCCTCGAGTAAGGGAAAGCCAAAACCCTCGTACAGCGAGGGAAACATGAATAGCTCCGAGCCCGCCAGGACTGGACCAATTTCCTCGGTCGGAATATGACCCAGATGCTGGATCCTGTCCAGGAATTCGGGCCGCACAAGCGGGCGGCGCAACTCAACATCCTCCGCCAGCCGGCCGATCAGCACGAGACGATGCGGGAGATCTTTACATGCCGTCTGGAATGCGGACAACAGTCTCGGAATATTCTTGTGCTGATACCCACCAGCAAATGCCGTCACGTATGGGCCGTCGAGCCGATATTTCCTTGTTGCGGCCTCGATCGCCGCACGCGTAGGCTGTTCCGAGTTCCAGCCCGGACCCGAGGGAACAACCCTGACTCTATCCGCCGCCACGTTCAGTGAGGAGCAAATGCTTCTCTTCGAGAACTCCGAGACCGTTACCACGACATCCGTGCTCAAAGCGGACAGACCCGAAAACAAGGTCAAGCCCAAACGCCGAGCCCCCGACATTCGAACGCTGGGCTCGCGATAGCTCAAATCCTGAAATGTGACGACGGTCTTGCAAGGACAGACGACCGGGCCTACATAATTCATGGAATGCAGCAGATGGATACTGCGCGCCTTCACTTCAAAAGGCAGGAACGCCTGCTCCCACCAATAGCGAAGAGCCCTGTTATTTGAGTCCACAGCGCACGGCACAACGCTGATATTCTCTCGCTGCGGCAGAGGAAACATTTCCACTGTACTGCTCACGAACAAAACATACTCATTCTTCGTGTCGACACGAATCACCTCGTCAATCAGGCGGCGCACATAGGTTTCGACACCACCCGCCAGACTCGGTATTCGATACAAAATATTCAGTCCGACTCTCATCAGGCGCCCTGTGCTGGCCGAGGGTTACGAAGCGTTAAGGGCGGCGAAGATGAACTCCGTGCCCGTCGGCGCACACCGTCCGTTGTTTCTGCTCCAATGAGATTTGCCGACATTATTGCCGGCGCCCGTCAAACATTTAGGCCAAGAGCCTGGCATTTACGTCGACGTGGGGGCCAATCCTCCTGAACATCCCGGACTCGCCAGCGCTGTTTCTCGGACAGCGCCGAATGGGCTCGACCGTCACTCCGCGCCGGAACTCATCCACTCCTCGGAACACAACAGGACAAAAGGCTGTCAACGGCACTCGGGCCAACGCGCCAGCGCTTCAGGTCCGGGAAAGTAGGCCTGGTATCGAAGGCACACACCCACCAACATGGCCGTTGCGATCCAAAGAATTGGCTGGAATAGAAGCTGAACTCCAACTGCTCCAGCGAGCACGAGGCCCCAGAGAAACAGGAGGAGACTCCTGACGTCCCTCGCCGCCGATTCCGGCATTGAATTGATTCGCAAAGTTCTCTTTGCTAGCTTCAGCGTGCTCCAACCGAATATCACGACCAGCATGCCCCCAACTATGCCTGTGTTCGAGAGCACGTAACCACCTACCGTAAAGCATTCATTGCTGCCAAGTCCACCGCCAAGAAGATAGCTATCCCAGAAAACCCTGAGAGCATTCAGTTCAACCTCGCCCCGCTTTCCAGCGTCTGTAGCAAGCTTATCAACGACCATGAGATCGATACTCTGAATAATCTTCTCGCGAAGATGCTCGGAGAAGGCCATGGCGCAGCCGCCTATCAACGAGAGGGAAATCGTAAAGAAGGCTAACTTGGGCCAATAATATTTCCAGTGTATCCCGAAAATGGCTCCGCGTTCCGTGGCTAGGAACACAGCGCCCAATAGCCCCAGCGCGAATAGTCCCGCGGTCGAAGTTGTGCTTAGTACCAGGAGCACAGCGACCAACAACTCGATCATGGTCAGCAGGCTGCGTTTCCCGTAAACAAACTGTCCAAGCAGAAGGCCAACAAAGCCCGAGAGAAACATAGCGGCAAACGATGGTTCGGAGAAGGTCCCGGATGGCCTTCGCAAGTCGATCACGCGCCCCAGGTCCGGCCGCATATAACCAAAAGGATTTTGCACTGCTCCAGGATTACTTTGGATGATCTCAGTAGGAAACGACACATTGCCATAGAGACTCATCGAATGCCATAAGAGCACACCACCTGCCGCCCATCCGGTAATCCGCAAACAATGAAGCAAAGATGTGAACTCATTTGTATTCGATCCCTTTATACAGATTGCCAGGCTAATGGCGCAAAGCAAACAAGTGCACAGATAGACGGAGTGGCGGAAAGTGCTAGGTGAGAACCCCAGCGGGCTGAGGCCCACAGTTCCGTACCTCATGACAATCAGGCGATCTCCAAGAAGTAAAGGCAGAAAAACGGAGCTGAGGCAAGCCCATACTGCGAAACAGGTCATCGGAAGGAATGTTCTCACAACCTTCCGGAAGTCCCGGGCTACTCTCATGGGCTTTAGAAGGAATGCGAACATTTGAACCATACAGCCAATAATCATCGGCACATAGCCTGGGTTGATACCGGTCTTACGATCGTCCTCCCCAATAATGATCGCCGCAGAAGCTTGGAAGATGCTAAAGAAGAGGGCAACGCACCACACTTTCTTGCCGTTAAGAACACAACAGACCAGGCAACAGAGTACGACGATGTATCCAATGAGAGTAAGTGACATCTTAACGAAGGTCCGGAACCGTTGTCGTGATTACTGGGGCCTAACTGGCTTGCCCGGGATCATTGTAATGCTTGTAATACTTGCCATAGTAGCCGTAGTAATAGTAAGTGTCGCTGATCTCTTTGTGAACTTCGTTCAAAACAATTCCGACAATGGGAGCTCTCAAGCGGTGGAGAGTGTTCAGCACGCTGGCTACTCCTTTGCGGCTGGTCTGTCCGGCGCGGGCCACGATAACGACTCCGTCGACCGCCGTAGCCATCTGCAGCGGCTCGGGAAAGCCCAGCAGAGGCGGCGCGTCTAATATCACCAGGTCGTAGTGGTTACTGACTTCGTCCAGCAGCGGCTGCAGTCCCCTGCCGATCAGGTCGGCCGCGCGGCGAGAGATCGAGCCCGCCGGCAGGATGTCCAGGTCCGGTATCCCGGGCGGCTTCAATATCGCTTCACGCCAGGGAAGATCGTTCAGCAGGACATTCGACAGCCCCAGCGCGTTCGCCATTCCGAAACGCTTATGCACACTGGGCCGGCGCAAGTCTCCGTCGATCACGAGCGTTCTACTGTGCTGCTGTGCATGCGCTATCGCCAAGTGGATGGCGATAGTCGATTTGCCCTCTGACGGGGACGCGCTGGTTACCAGCAGAGTACGGAACTGGCGGTCGAAATCGGTCAGCAGGATCGAGTTTCGCAGCGTGCGGATCGCCTCTTCGTAGGTGCTGAGGCTGCGGTTTGCAGAGTCGCCGGCGAAGCCGCCGCCGCTGCTGCCGTTCGGAGAGACGGTAGCGAGTTGCCCGCGCCATGTCTTTACCTGCGGCAGACTCCCCACCACTTGCGTCCGCAACGTTCGCAACACCTGTTCCGGATCGCGAATCGTGGTGTCCATGGCGTCGCTCATTACCGCGGCCCCGAATGCGAGCAGAGAGGAAAAAAGAAACGCCAGAACGACATTCAGTTCCGTATACGGGAACACCGGCTTCAATCCCGGCCGGGCCGCGTCCGCTACACGAATCGAGCTGTTCTGAAAGCCCGCGTTGATCCCCGCTTCTTTGATCTTCCTCACCAGGTCTTCGTACAGCTTCTTGTCGCCCTCCGCTTCGCGCTTGATGCTCTGGTATTCGAACGACCGCGCGTTGAGCTTGTCGAACTCGGCCTTGGTTTCGAGGACGGCTTTCTGCAGCATCTGCTCGCGGTCCATCGCGCCGCGGTACTCGATCTCGACGCGCTGGCCGATGCTGTCCTTGGTGGACTGCAGCTGCCGCTCGATCTCGTCCACCGTGGTCTGCGCTTTTTTGTACTCCGGGTGGTTGGCGCCGTAGTGCGTTCGTATTTCCGCGAATTTCTGGCGGGCTTCGTTGAAGCTGTCGGTGAGCTTGCGCAGCGCTTCGCCTTGCGTCGAGACTTGCGCCGCGGCCAGCGTGCCGCTGCGAATCGAGCTGTAGGCGGCTTCCTTGCGCACACGGTCGGCCTGCGCGGCGGTGAACTCCTCGTTGAGCTGCAGGAGGCGCGCCGACACGATGTTGGTCTTCTCCTCCGGGTTGATGATTTTCAATTCCTGCTCGAACTTCACCAGGGCGGCGCTCGAGCGCTCCATTTTCGCCCGCAGCTCTTCGAGCTGCCGCTCCATGAACCGGGACAGCCCGGCGGACGCGCGGTAGCGGATGTTGTAGGTGTGCTCGAGGTAGGACTGCGCGATGCCGTTGGCCACGTCGGCGGCGAGGCGCTTGTCTTTGGACTGGTAGCTGATGAGCAGGATGTAAGTATTGGGCGGCCGGGTCACTTTGAGCTTCTTGAGAATGACGGGCGTGTCGACGGCCTCGGCGTCCTGCCGGCGGCGGGTGTCCCAGTCGTCGTCCTCGAGCTCCCGGAGTTTGTATTTGAGGGCCACGGGCCGCAGGACGGCGTCCGCCTGGATGAGCTTGATCTGAGTCGCGAGGAACTGGTCGGCGTCGTTGGTGGAAGATTGCGCGGCTTCCTGGCCGAGAATGCCGGTCGGCATGCGGCGGTCGATGTCGATGACGGCCGTGGATTCGTAGATGGGCGTGAGCCGGAGCGAGACGAGCAGCGTGGCGATGACGCAGGACGACACGAAGGCGAGGATCTTCCAGCGGTGGCGCTTGACGATCCAGAAATAGTGGGAGAGCGGGACGGCGGGCTCGTCGGGCTCGGAGTCCCAGCCGGGGAGCGGGGGCGGAATGGTCTGGCAGGAGATGCGCAGCGGGTCGGGAACTACCGAGGGAATCATTACGGGGAGATTGCGGTCCAGCTTTTCCTGGGGCATAGGATTGGTTTCCAGACTTGTTGGTTTCAGCGCACGCTGCCGTAGATGGCGGCGGCTCCGGCTCCGCTGCCGAACATGACTACTTTTTCCAACACCGAGAGCGCGGCGCGGCGGCCGCTGTTGTCGGGTATGTAGAGAATGTCGTCGGCCAGCAGGGGGACGTCCGGAGCTTTGCGCTTCATGATCTTTTCGATTTCGATTTCGATTTCCTTTTTCCCGGCGCCGTCCGGGGCGCGGCGGTAGATATAGGCCTGCCTGGCCGAATATTGCGTGAGTCCCTCGGCCAGGGCCAGGACTTTGAGGACGCTGGTATCGGCGGCATCGCGCAGGGGAAAGACGCCGGGCCTTTTCACGTTGCCGACGACGTAGATGCGGCTGGCTTCCGGGACGCGGATCTCTTCGCCGCCGGCGAGCCGCAGGTTCATTTCCGGGTCGGCTCCATCGATGAGCGCCTTGACGGGAATCCGGCGGACCAGCTCCTGCGGGAGGCTGACCAGGATTTCGGTTCCGGCGCCGTCGGAGAGTCCTTCGGCGCGGGCGATGGCCTCGAGCAGGGTCACGTTACCGGTCGCCTGGAACGTGATCGGCTTGCGCACGGCGCCGGCCACGCTGATGGGGCGGCTGTAATATTCGACGATGGTGACGCTGACGACGGGGTCGACCAGGATCTGCTCTTCCTTGAGGGCATCGACGATACGCGACTCGAGCTGCTTCGGAAGCAGCCCGGAGGCGGGTATCGGAGCCTGGAGCAGTGGAAGTCGAATCTGGCCTTCGGCGTCGACGCGGATGGAGCGGGTGAGTTCGGGGGCGTCGTAGACGGAGACGGCGATGAGGTCGCTCGGGCCGATGGGCTGTTGGGGAAGATTGGCTTTCCCGGCGTCCGTCATTACCGGGGCGTGCGGCTGGGCGAAGGCGGCGGCGAGCGTAAGGGCCAGCAGGAAGAAGAGCGTGGGAACACGCGGAGAGAGGCAAAAGAGACGGGTCTGGATGCGGATCAACGGGGCTCCTTGGGGGCGATGCCCTCCAGTATTTTCGCGATGCGCTGGACTGAGGATTCCAGATTCGAGAGCTGGCGGTGAAGTCCGGACATGCGGTCGCGCTCGAGCGAGGTCAGCAGCTCGGCGCGTGCGAACGACGAAATGCTGGCCGCGCCCCTTTCGGCGCAGGCGGCTTTGAGGCCTTCATACTCGTCTTGTGAAAGCCGGAAGACAACGATCCGGTCGCGGCGTTTGAGAATGGGCACAGGTTATCCCGCGATGCGAAGGCCGGCGCGCTCCTGCCGCAGCGGATGAAAGCGCTCCTGCACGGGGGAAACGGATTCACGATCCACTTCGACCGCCACCGACCTCTCCAGAACTTCGACGCTGACCACCACGCGCCAGGCATCCTTCTCGCGAACGAGCACGCCACAGAGTCCGCGCAGGCAGCCGTCTTCGATGCGCACACGCTCGCCGGCGCGGAGGTGCGGCCAGGGCTCGATGCGCCGTCCCGAAGCCAGCATGGAGCGGATGGCGTCGATTTCGCTGTCCGGTATCGGCGACGGCGTTTTCGCAAAACCGACGATGGAATGGATTCCCGGTGTTCCGAGCGCCAGCAGGCGCTGCTCATACGAAAAACGGCTGAACACATACCCCGGGAAGAGGCAGAGCTCCTTCTCTGTCCAGCGGTCCGACCAGCGGCGGCGCTGGCGGTAGAGAGGGAGGAATTCATCCAGCCCCTTTTCGCGCAGGCCGCGGGAGGCGGCGCGCTCGTGCCGGGGTTTGACGGTCAAGGCATACCAATGACTGTTGAGCATGGATTCGGGGGGATTTGGACAGAGCTTCCGCTATGTGCGCCACAAAAGGCGCTCGGATCCTTGGTTGCTCGGGGGATAGGTGTATTACGATACGAATCGAATACAAAGTCAAGAATTATTTTGACGGCGGGCGGGCCGATTCGATAACTGCAAGAATCACAAAGAAGAAGCCGGCGAGGGCGGGACGCTGCAGCGGATAGTCGACCAGGCTGTGCGCGAATACGGCCACCACGCCGATCGCCCACGGCGCGCGCAAAGCGCGTCGAAGGCTGATGACGGCGATGGAGAGCATACATAGCAGAAAGGGCACGCCCCCTTCGGCAGTCCATTGCGCCCAATCGCTGTGGGCCTGGTTGGCGAGCAGGCCGTTGTCGTGGACGGCGTAGCCCGGATAGACGCTGGACCACGTGCCGAGGCCGCTGCCCATCCTGGGGCGATCGCGAATCATGGCGAGGGAAGCGGCCAGGAAGTCGCGGCGCACGTCGAAGGATTCGTCCCGGTGCAGACGGGTCGACAGCAGGTCCCAGCCGGCGATGGTGGTGAACAGAATCGCCAGGCCGGCCAGCGCGGCTACGGCCCGGGTACGGCCGCGGCGCCAGACCCGGAAGACAATCGCCGCGATCTCGAGAGTCGCCAGGAGCGCTCCGGCGCGTGAAGCCGAGACAATCACGGAAGCATACAGAACCGCGCCGGCGGCGGACCAAAGCATTGTTTGGCGTCGCGCGTCGATCGCGCGCGTCACCGCAAGCGGCAGGATCAGCTCGATGAATCCGGCGTACTGATTGTGATAGACAAAGGGGCCGAGAACCAGCGGGCTGCCGGTGGGAAAGAGCCAGAACACGCGTCCGTTTCCGCTGTAGGCCTGCAGGCTGGCGACCACGCTCAGCGCGGCGCCGAAGTAGAGAACATGCCGCAGGAAGCGGTCGCGTGGAGCGGGCTCGGCATAAACCTGAAGCGCCACCACGAACAAGACCAGATTGGTGATCCATTTCAGGACTTCGTTGCGGGTTTCCCAGGCGTAGACGGTCTGGCCGAGGACCAGTTGCGCGAAGCCCCAAAGCACGACGAGCGCCAGCGGGACGATGAGCAGGCTGCTCCGAAGGCGGTAGGGACGCGTCGCGTAGCGGGCCGCCCAGGCGATACCCAGCGAAAAGGCGGCCGCCTGGTAGAGGCTCACGGCCCATCGGGACGGGACCCAGAGGGTGAGGATGCCGGCGAAAAGAAGGATTGGGAGGGCAGCGGCGGAGAATGATTTCACGGCGCGCAATCCAGCGCCAGGTCGCGCAAGGTGATCGAGCCTTCGAGGCGGGTGGCGCCGGAAGCACGGCCGTATCCGAGCACCAGCCGGCCGAGCGAGGCGCCGCGCGTGGAAAAGACGATGTCCATCGGC
The DNA here is from genome assembly GCA_035495815.1 of Bryobacteraceae bacterium. Taxonomy (GTDB): domain Bacteria; phylum Acidobacteriota; class Terriglobia; order Bryobacterales; family Bryobacteraceae; genus DATJFH01. The sequence goes on along the minus strand of DATJFH010000372.1, from coordinate 8,448 downwards.
TTGGGGCCGGAGCTCGAAAGAGCCGGGCTGGCGACATCCAGGATTTTCCACACCACTCCGGATTCGGCCGGGAAACCGGAGGTCTGATACTCGAAGCGCAGATGGCAGGTCCGTCCGGGGGCGAGGGGGACGAATTGGGCCAGCAGTTCGGTCTGTTCCGGCTGCTTACCGCTGAGGTCGATCCGGACGCCGCCGGCGCTGAGCGGGACGGCGGTAATTTCATCGGTTGCCGGCAGGCGCCAGTCGAAACCGCGGGAAGTGACCGGAGCGCGAAAATCGGCATTGGTCAGAGCGCCGGACCGGGCCGGCGTGAAAGGCAGCAGCCCACGCGCGCACAGCTTGTTCCATGCTTCCAGTTGCGGGTCGCCTGCCGGCAGCGCACGATCGACGAAACCGAGAATGACTTCGGTGTCGTCTTTCTCCGCCATCCCCGCCAACTGCAGGGCGATCTGCGGCGCCGCTTCAAAATGGTTCTCGTCCAGCAAAAAGCGCAGGTATTGCCGCAGCACCCGCCTGTCCGGGGTGAGCGCGCGCGCCTGGATCACGGCCGGATCGGAGGTCATTCGCCAGCAAAGTCGAAACAGAAATGTCAGGTCGCCGTAACTCACGCGGAGCGCTTCACGAGTCCATTGCCAGAACGGCTCCGGTTGTTGGCGGCGGAAGTAAAAGTTCGCCAGGGCCGCGCGGGGATCGAAGAGGTGATCGACCCGGGCCGCCTCGAGGAGCAGCTTCCCGGCGGCGGCGAAGTCATTGCGAAATTCCGCGCGAAGTCCGCGGCGGATCAGCACCGTGGAATCGAGCGGATTGAGGCGCGAGGCTTCGGCGAGCGCGGGATCCGGGTCCAGTCCTTCCGCTTCCTGGTATTCGGCCAGCCAGGCGTGGTACTGCGCATTGCCGGGCTCAATGCGAACGGCGCGGGAGAGCGCGTCGAGATTCCCGGCGCGAAAGAGGTGGTCGGCGACGGCCAGACGGACGGTTGCCGCCACCGCGATGGCGAGGAGCGCGCAGGCGGCCAGAGCGGCGATGCGTCCCACACGATTTTCCCCAGCCCCTCTTGCGCTTCCCGCGACCACCGCTCATAATATACCCAAGCCCCCCCGAGCGCAAAAGGAGATTTACGCGTGCGCTTGACTCTGCAGGATCTCACAGCCCTGGTGCTTGCCGGCACGATGAGTTTCGGCGCGACGGCCGCCGAGTCGATCGGCGTCGCCATTGCACGGGGTAGTTTTCACGTCGACAATTCCGAAGTCTTCGGCAACACGACGTTGTTCGACGGGGCCACCGTGCGGACAGGGACAGCTTCGTCGCGTCTGCAACTGAGCAGCGGCGCCCGGATGAACCTGGGGGAGGAGTCGCAGGCGAAGGTGTTCCGCAAACAGGCGACGCTCGAGCGCGGGGCCGGGGAAGTGGAAGGCTCGGCCGGTTACCAGATGGAGGCGCGGTCGCTGCGGATCTCGCCCGAAGGCAAATCGATCGCCCGGGTGAAGCTCGAAGGGGAGACGCAGGTAGTGGTCGCGGCGCTGAACGGGGGGGTGCGGGTGACCAGCGGGAGCGGGATGCTGGTCGCGAATGTGCCGGCGGGAACATCGCTGCTGTTCACGCCCCAAGCGGCCCAGGCGGGGACGTTCCAGATGTCCGGGTGCCTGCTTCAGACCCGTGACGGCAAATTCCTGCTGGTGGACGCCAACCAAACGGTCGAACTCCGCGGAACCGGTTTGGCCGCCGAGGCGAATAATCAGGTGGAGGTAACGGGCGCGGCATTCCGCTCCGCGGCTCCGGCGCCGCCGGCGGCTCAGGTGGTGCAAGCGGAAACCGTGAAGCGCACCCAAGCCGGGGGCTGCGCCGAGGCTATCGCGAAAGTCGAGGCGGCGGGAGCGAAGGTGCTGCGGCCCGGGCAATCCACCGTGGCGAATGCGCCGAAGGCCAAGTCCGGAAGTCATGCGGGCATCTACGCCGGTGTGGCGGTCGCGGCTGCGGGCGGCATCGGGGCGGCGGTGGCATTGGGTGGCGGTAAGAAAAGCACCAGCCCGTAGGGCGGCGCTGCAGGCCTCGAGTCTCGGCCGGCCACGCCTGTTACTGCGTCCAACGGTTTACTTCTGGCTTTCGGGCGCGGCCACCAACAGCCGCGGCGGGATTTGAGGCGCTTCCGGGTAAACGACTCTGGCTAACGTCGCCAGATTCGGGACATCCGCCCCGGTCTCGGCGCGGCATTGGGGTGGTTGGGACGACAGGTCCGGCGTCGGGTAGCCCGAGTTGTCGGCGTACTTCCAGGACGTCATTCCGTAGTCCGGCGAAGCTGACTGATGCAGCCGGGAGACCAGGCGCAAGTCAGCCTCGGCGCGGTAAGCAGCATCGTGCTCATCCGAGCAAAAGTTCTCTTTTTTGAGCCACTTCAGCCAATTCAACTTGCATCCGCAATAAAGGCACCGCGACAGCCGAAGCATACTTTACTCATCGGAACTCATCGGAAGTTCAGAGGACTTTTTTTTGGCGCTTTTCGATAACGCTACGCGATTTCCAGGCCCGGTCGGGTGATTTCGACTTTCCCGGTTTCACTGGAATCCGCCGCTTCAGAGCGCGGGAACCCGGAGGGAGGACGAAGCCGCTGTATCGCCAACTCTTTCATTCTTTCCTTGTCTTTCAGGCGATGAGCTTCGCAGCAGTAGCTTGAGCCACCGAACATCTTGAAAACAGAGAGTTTCTTACTACACCAAGAGCAAGTCATCGTGATTCTCGAAAGTTTCTCTACTTTTAAGATCGGCCGAAATCAAGAATATCATTGCAAAGGCATGAGGAAAATAGTACTCGGGTACTGTCAGTTTACCCAAGTACTCAGGAATCGACTGAGATGGAATAAGTAAGACCGCCTGCCCTCACGGTGTCGTTCGAGAGGGGAAAGGCGGTCGTATTCCACGAAGGGATTGGGGTAAAACACCGGAATCCTGGGGAAACACCGAGGTCGAAGCTGGGATTTCCACTCCCCCGACCGCCCGGTTAGCTCGTCGGATTCCAGATGAACTTACCCTCCTTGTCGATGTAGCCCCAACCTTCCGCCAGACGAACCGGGGCGAAACCGTTCTCGAAGTTGCCAGCCTCGTCGAACCGGGGATGGATCGTATAGGCTCCGCTTCGATCCACGTAACCCCAGCGTCCGTCGAACTTCACAGCCGCCAGGCCCTCGTAGAAGCTGAAGGCGTCCTCAAACTGCGGGCGGTCCACATAGGCTCCGGTTTTGTCGATGAAGCCCCACTTTCCATCCGACTTGACAGGCGCCAGCCGATCGCCGAAACCACCCAGATCCTCGAATTGGGGGTTGACGACGACGTCGCCTTTCTTGTCGATGAAGCCCCATACCCTGCCCATCTGGACACCGGCCAATCCTTCATAAAAGCTGGTCGCCCGCTCGAACTGCGGGTTGATGACGAGCGTTCCGCTCTTGTCGACGTAACCCCATCTCGCGCCGACCTGCACGGCCGCGAAATCTTCAGAAAAGTGTCCAGTGATCTGGCTGGGATGGCTGGTGATGGGCCATGCCGTTCCGCCGACGTCTTCGAACTGGGGCCGGACCAGGAAAGAACCCTCGTGATCGATAAATCCCCACTTTCCTTCGCTTCGGACGGAGGCAAATCCGAAATTGAACACACCGGCACGCTCGAACTGGGGATTGATGGAAATCTTGCCGGACTTATCGGTATAGCCCCACTTATCCTCGAGCATCACGGGCGCGGCGCCTTCACGGAACGGTCCGGCTCCATCGTAATCAGGATCGATGGCGATTGTTCCGTCCGTGTCGATGTATCCCCACTTGTCGCCGATCCGGACCGCGGCCATGCCTTCGTGGAAGCGATACAGGGAAGTCACTCCGGCGACGCGGCCGGATCCATTCTCAAAGCCTGCAAACTGGGGAGAGAGCACGATCTTTCCCTCGCGGTTGATATAACCGATACGGCCATCCTGCACGATCGGTAGTAAGACATTGCGAGCCGGAGCTTCCGTTTTCGTCTTGACTGCCATTGCCTGCCTCCTTGGCTGAAGAAACTTCCCGGCGGAAAATGCATTTTGGGGGCCGATTCCGCCTCCGGCCATCAAATCCCCGGCGTCGGCCTTCGACGAACGGCTGCTCGCGTAATTTTCTCCGGACCCGGCCGGCGAAAGTACTTCCCGGCGGGCGCTTCGGGTGGACTCCGGCCGCGGCAGGATAAAATAAATTTTGCGCCCGTTCCGACCGATCATCGCCAACACGCATTTCCTGACCACGGCGGGGAATTTCTGGCCACGGAAGCTGGATGTGGAGCGCTTTCCGGTGGAATCGCGGCTCTTCCGGACCGAGCCGGACGTGCAGGTACGGGTGGACTCGCAGCGGCCGCAGGGAGAGCCGCGCGGGCAGATCGTCCTGGTGCACGGGCTCGAGGGATCGGGTGAATCGGGCTACATGCGAAGCCTCTCGCAGGCGGGCCTCGAAGCAGGCTTCGTTATGCGCCGGTTTCACATGCGGACCTGCGGCGGCACCACGCACCTGTGCCGGACGCTCTACCACGCGGGGCTCACGTCGGATCTGCTGTCGGTCCTGAGACAGCTCGGGCAACAGGACCGGGCGCCGGTCTACCTGGCCGGATTTTCGCTGGGCGGCAACGTGGTGCTCAAACTGACGGGGGAGTTAGGCGACGAAGCTGACGGGCTGATCGCCGGCGTTTGCGCTCTCTGCACGCCCATCGACCTGGCGGCTTGCGTGCGGCGCATGGGCAAGCTGGATAACCGGTTGTACGAGCGGCGCTTCGTGCGGCGCATGTGCGAGCGGATGATCTCGACCGGCCGATACACGCAGGCCGATTTCCGGGGAATGCGCTCCCTGTACGACATCGACGACAAGATCACGGCGCCTGCGTTCGGATTTCACGGCGCGGATCATTATTACGCCACTCAATCCTCGAACCAGTTCCTCGACCGGATCCGCGTTCCGACGATGGTCCTGCAGGCGCAGGACGATACGTTCATTCCGTTTGAAATCTTCCGTCATCCGGCGTTTCAATCCAATCCCTTCCTGACGCTCGTCACTCCGAGACACGGAGGGCACCTGGGGTTTCTCTCCCGCGTCAAGCCGCGGTTCTGGCTGGACGAGGTGATTCTGGAGTGGGTGGAAAAGGGCCTCGAAAGGCAGCAGTCCGGCGTTGGGAGCGAAAAGTGCGCCGGTCCATGAGCCCGGTCTAGAGCAAAAAGGCAGGGAACGCCGGCGGAGTCTTTTGGAAGTAGATCCGGTAACGCCTCACGAAGGCGGGCGGCGGGCTTTGGGTGCGGTCGTCGACCAGCTTGGGCAGAATGCCTCTGGCGAAGTACATCTCGTACGGCTTGCCCTCTTTGGTAGCGACCTGGCCGCGCGCTTCGCAGTTGAAGAAATCTTTCACGCGCGAATACGTTCGGGCCGACATGTTGATGCAATTCGGCTGGCTCGAGGATTCCATCCGGGAGCTGAAGTTCACGCTCTCTCCCCACACGTCGAACGCGAATTTCTTGATCCCCACCACGCCCGCGATGACCGGTCCGGTGTGAATCCCGATTCGAACCTTCCAGGGCGCTTCCTCGGTGCTCAGCTCCTCCACCGCGCGCACCATCTCGAAGGCGGCCATCACCGCGTCCACCGGGTGCGACGGATTGCGCTCCGGCAGACCTCCGGCCAGCATGTAGCTGTCGCCGATGGTCTTGAGCTTCTCCAGGCCGTAGCGGCCGACGATGCGGTCGAAGGCGGTGAAGTAGGAATGGAGCAGATTCACCAGGTCCTCGGCCGCCAGGCTCTCGGTGGCGCGCGTGAAACCGACGAAATCGGAGAACAGGATGGTGACGTCCTCGAAGTAGCGGGGCTCCACCTGTCCGCGTCCGCGCAGTTCGTCGGCGATCTGCGACGGCAGGATGTTGCGCAGCAGCGAGTCGGATTCCCGCCGCTGCAATTCGGCCGCTTCCATGGCCTGTTCCAGTTCGGCCGTCTTGCGCTTCTGCTCGTCGCGCAGGCGCTTTTTCTCCAGACAGGCGCCGATACGGGCGCGGAGCAGCACGGGGTCGAAGGGCTTGTTGAGATAGTCCTCGGCTCCGGTTTCGATGCAGCGGACCACGCTCTGGATTTCATCGAGCGCGGAGATCATGATCACCGGAATATCGTGCAGCAGAGGATCCGCTTTCATCTGGCTGAGCACCTGGTAGCCGTCGATCTCGGGCATCATGATGTCGAGCAGCACCAGATCGAAGCTGGCCGCCCGCACCATCTCGAGCGCCCGGCGTCCGTTTTCGGCCGAGGAGACGTGAAAGCCCTCGCGCTCGAGGCGGCGGCTGAGGACGTCGCGATTGGTCTCGTTGTCGTCGACCACCAGCAGATGGGCCTCGGTGCTGTGCCGCCACCGCTCGGACGCCGCCGTGGGCGCGGGTCTCGATTCGAGGGGTAGGGGCGGCGCGGCGACCGCCGGCGGCTCCGCTTTCGCAGGCGTCGGAGGCGTCGGGAGGAGAGGAGCGGATGGCGGCGCGAGGTGGCCGTTCTGCTCCACGCCCGGGTCCAGAATACCGGCCGACATGGCGAGGAGTTTCTCGGCCGCCGTGCGGATCTTCACGGCGTCGGGGGAATGCAGCCCGGGCTCGAGCCGGCGCATCGTCCCGAGGATGCGGTTCACCGGATCGAGCAGCGCCTCGCGCATCGCGCGGATCTGCGGCTCGGAGACTTCGTTGGTGGCCGGCGTTAACGCCCCGTTGATGACCGCCAGCGCCAGCTTGCCGTCGTCGAGTATTCGGCGGAGATCGGTGAGGTCCTGCTCCCTACCCTGGTCCTCGGCGTCCTCCATGAGCATCTCGCCATAGCCCAGGATGTGGTTGATGGGCGTGCGCAGGTTGTGACGCGCCTCCGACAGGCTTTCGTCCTTCAGTACGACAGGGGGCGGATTGTCGACGGCGCCGCTCATGCTCTAGGCCTCGGCCGGGCGGACACCCGCGCCTGACAGCCAGGCTTCGATCTTGCCGAGCAGGCGCGGCAGCTCGATGGGCTTGGTGTCATAGTCGTCGCAGCCGGCTTCGATCGCCTTCTCCCGGTCGCTGGCCATGGCGTGCGCGGTGAGCGCGATCACCGGGAGGTGGCGGGTGGCGGGCGCGGCCTTCAGGCGGCGGGTGGCCTCCCAGCCGTCGAGCACGGGCAGGCTCATGTCCATGAGGATGAGGTCCGGAGTCTGCGAATGGGCCATCTCGACGCCTTCTCCGCCGTCGACCGCGATGAGCACTTCGTAACCCTTGCGCTGCAGCCGCCGGGAAAGCATATCCCGGTTCATTTCGTTATCTTCGACCAGCAGGATCTTCGGCATTCTCGAAAAATACTCCATTCCCGGGCAGGAGAGCTGCCCCAAAGTTTTGACTGTCAACCGGTGGGCGCCAGCTTCGGCGCCTGGCTGCGAATGCGGCTGGCGACCAGCCGCCCCGTCTCCCGCAGCAGGTCTTCGGATTCGTATGAGCCCTTTTGGAGCACGATGCCCACATGGCCGTTGAGGCGGAGGCGCTCCTCCGGCGTGAGGTCCTTGGCCGTCACCACCACCACGGGAATATCACGCCACTCGGGCTGCCTGCGCAGTTCATCCACGAATTGGAAGCCGTCCATTTCGGGCATCAGCAGGTCCAGCAGGATCACCGAAGGGCGGGATCGCCTCAAAGCCTCCAGAGCCTGACGGCCGTGCGCCGCCGTGGTCACCAGCCACCCGTCGCTTTCCAATTGCCGTCGAAGCATGTTGCGGCCGTCCTCCTCATCGTCCACGACCAGCGCGGAGCGGGTGTTCCCTTCTCCGGCGTACTTCTTGAGCACCGCCGCCAGCCTGTCCCGATCGATCGGCTTGGTCAGGTATTCGGCCGCGCCAAGCGAGTAACCCATATTCTGGTTATCGACGATGGTGAGCATGACCACTGGTATATCGGCCAAATGAGGATCCGCCTTCAGCGCCGCCAGCACCGCCCAGCCGTCCATGCCCGGCATCATGACGTCGAGCGTGATGGCCTCCGGCCGGTATTGGCGGGCCATGCGCAGTCCCTCCTCGCCGGTGGACGCCACTTCCACCCGAAAGCCTTCTTTCGCCAGCGACCGCCGCAGCAGGTCGTGGACGCGTAGATCGTCGTCGATCACCAGGACCACGCTGGCGCCGGCGGGAGGCTGCGGGTAGCTCGTTTCCGCTGCCTCGATTTCGGCCGCTTCCGGCGCCCGCTCGTTGTTGACGTGGGCGGGCAGGGTCACCGTAAAAATCGATCCGTGCCCGATGACGCTTTCCACTTTTATATCGCCGCCCATCATATTACAGAAACGGCGGCTGATGACCAGCCCCAGCCCGGTGCCCCCGAAGCGGCGCGTCATGGAAGCGTCGGCCTGCGTGAACGGCTCGAACAGCTTGTCCATCTGCTCGGGGGTCATGCCGATGCCGCTGTCGGTAATCCTGAAAA